>PFGG01000056.1 GCA_002783405.1 bacterium (Candidatus Blackallbacteria) CG13_big_fil_rev_8_21_14_2_50_49_14
CAGCCGATCAATTGCCCTTCAGATTATCAATACTATGGCTATGCCTGTGCACAAACGGGTCTGGTTACAGCTTTGAATGCTTCTCTGGGCTTCTTTCCTGTGCCTCCCCCTACACCTGCAGGAGATTCTGTTTCTTTAGATTCTTCGGGCCTCTATTCACGAATTGTTGAAGGCCAGTCAGGCTATTACTATGGTGTAAATGTGCTCGAAACAGGGGTCAATGCCCAAAATCAACCCATTGCAACCCGGCTGATTCTCAGCACAGGAGTAAATGCCTGGGATCTGGGCTCGTTTAATGGGGGTTTTAGTCGAAATGTTTCCGGTTCAATCGAACTGGTCAGCAGCGATGGCTTGAATTTTACGCTGGATACCAGTCGTTCCTGGCCTGCAGGGTTTGGCTTTAATTACCAATCAGACACAAACAAGCTTACCGATGGAGGTGAGGTTTGTGTTGAGGGCTCCTGGGGCACAAGCAATAACAGTATGTGGGTTATTTCTGCCAGCGGGGTTTGGAATCCTACAGAATCCAAAGCACAGTTTCAACTGAGTATCTCAGGCTCGGCTCAAGGGGGAGCCTCTGTTTTTGCTGTCAATTCTGAAGGAACGAGTTACTGTTCAAACTATGGGGTGGGAGGGCCTTCTACCGCAAGTATTTCACTTGAAGTTTATTTGCCTCCTCAGCCAGATCCCCAACCTACGCCTACTCCCACGCCTTTACCGACTCCTACCCCAACACCTGTTCCTACGCCCACCCCTGATATCTGTGATTGTGGAGGTTTTCAGACCTTGGCCGCAGGAAAAAAAACCTGCCCTCCGAGTTGCAAGAAAATTTATAGATATAAACCCAAAGGTGAGCCTAAAAATAGTCATTGTGTCATGACAAATACAGGGGACAAATCTGGAGCAGGTCTTACATTGGCAAAAGTATACGATTTTGATAAAAAAGGAGCTGATATCACCTTTGTGTTTCGACCAAATAATGAATATACTCCAAAACATTATGATATGACAAATGATAAATCTAATTTACTCAACCCAAATGAAATTGGCTATCAAGGCAATACCAATTTACGCGTTGCGATGCCCACCTATTCAAATGACGCAAATATAAATGGCGACTATGCACTGGTACAAGAACTTTCCTTGTACAATCCCAAGGGGGGACAAGATAATGGGGATAACGGCTCATTTCGAATCTCTCCATTTATTCGTAATCAAGTAGAGAACAATAAAACAAAATACCCTAAATTAAGCCAGATCATGCAGGAACTCGATCGTTCAACACAAACAGGACTGATAGGAATTATTGAGTCAAATCGCAACAAAGAAATCAATAATAACGGATATTTTGTTGTCGGAGTAAATGGAGGAGCGATTTACAGTAAAGTTATGGAGTCTGGAACTCCAGCCTCTGTCGAAATCAAAATTGGTTTTTATACCGTTAAAGTAAAAATGGCCATTGATCCAAAAACAGGAGCGTGGGTAATCACATGCGCATAATCAAAAAACTAAAATGGATTGTCTTCTCTGGTTTTATCGCCTGCTTAGCCAGTATGCCAATCAGTTTTGCTCTTTCAAATACGCCAAGCATTCAGTTTGATCGATTTAAGGGAGAATATTTAGATGGTGTCAACAGCATTAATTTGAATGCCAGAGGGGAAGAGGCTTCATATTTTTCGTTCTTTGGATTCAGCACCTCAACTCAGCAAGTAAAAGAATTTTTTGAGTATTTTACTGCAGAAGGGGCAAAATTAACGCATCTTAGCAATATGAATCTGGCTCTCCTAAGTGGAGATTTTCCTCCTGATTATGCTGAAAATATTCACCTTGACTATGTGATCAGTCAAAATATCGTCATTGGGTATAATCTTCTCGAACCCCTGGTCGTCATGGCCGATGAAAGCAAGCCCAACTCTGTGATAAAGAAAATAAAAGCCTTGCCCTTAAGAACTATCCCACTCTCTCCAACACTTCAAGTTCCTGCGAATATGAGTCTTCAGGTCTATGAAAAAAGACAAGCTGCTTTTATTGAACGCTATGTGCTTGTTTCAATTCAAACCGATCTCCCCGTAAAAAATTATCTGGTCGTCGATGCCTTTTATCCCGAAGCTTTAGATAGTACCCTGTCTGGATATACAGTCAAATTTTTGCAAGCATTTTTGAATGGCCAACGATAACGGAGAAAAACGACAATCCAATCCAATCCAATCCAATCCAATCCAATCCAATCCAATCCAATCCAAAGGGAATTATGGCAGATTTTGGCCTTTGATTTTTCAGCCTAAAAGCAATATATTCAAAAAATCACGCCACTGCTAGAGTATTTTCTATGGGTAAATGTTCTTGCCTTTCTGCTTTTAAAAAATCTTTTACGCCTTTTACGGCCAGTGTGCTGACCAGCCTGATGCTCTTTTCCTGCATGACCCAGGCCCCGGTTTTAAACCAACAGGCTCCCAAGGGTAGTTTTTCAATCCAAAATGTAAAACATTCGCTGGTTCCCCAAGATACCGTTTATTTTTATAGCAATAATCCCCTCAATGCGACTCTGCCAGGATTTCAGACCCAGGCTTTGCCTAAGGATTCAGGCTGCAGTGGGGGCTGTGTAAACAGTTTAAGTGCTGTTATGAGTTGGGCCGCCCCAGGCTTTGCTCCCCAGGGAGATACGCTCACACTTGAAACCCTTCAATCGGGTTCGAATCTCAGTTATGGTTTTGGTTATGGTTTGAATGTTTTGGAAAGGGGAGTTGATAGTCAAGGCCAAGCCATTGCGACCCGTATCAGGGCAGGAACCAGTGCCCATAGAACGACATATACTGGTGGCTCACAAAATTATACCCGACACGAACACTTGGAAATGGAGTTGACCAGTACAGATGGGATCCATTTCAATTTTGATTCCAGCAAAGCCAGTTATGGTGATATGGATTATATTTGGACACTTCCTGCCTCCGCGCCAGGAACCTGCAATCAGGCTGCTTGGGGAGGAACAGGATATGGGGATAATGTACCGATCAAACAGGCTGTATTAACTTTAAATCCATTAACACAGAGTGCACATCTGCAAGCGAGCTTTAGCAATCCGTTGACTTATGCCTACCTTACCGGAGATGGTGTTCCACCAAGCTGTACTGCATTCTACAATCAATTGGGTATGGGCCAAGGCAGTATCGATATCGACTTCCTGGTGTTGTTTGAGGTAGTGCCTCAGCCGACACCCACGCCTTTACCGACTCCTACCCCAACCCCTGTTCCTACGCCCACGCCAAACCCAACGCCTACGCCTGTGCCCAGTCCATCACCTTCTCCAATTGAAGATTGTGGCTGTGAAGAACCAGGTTTTGCAATTCAAGCAGTGCCACTCAAAAAATGCAATTGCAGACTATTTCCAAAGAAAGGCCAGACTTCATGTCAGTCTGTGCAGAGGAAATTCAAACTCAGTCTGGTTTATGACTTTGATCCAACTGGGCCAGATATTACGCTGATTGTGACGCCGAATCAAAAAGGCTTAATAGATGATCGATTGGGTGCTCAAAATCTGAGGGTGACCAGTAATCGCACTCCCGACACGGTAGACCTGTTGCATCATAGAACCCCCGATCAAATAGATACACAAAATGCCAATCCGAAGTCGCCCAATTATCAAAAATTTCTTAAAAAAGCACAATTGGCCAAAGACATGTGGCAAGAAGCGCTGAGAGAAACAGTGGATTTAAAAAAACGTCAAAAGCTCATTAATGATGCTGTAAATATACAAATGACTTTGGATGAGTCTTCAAATGTCATGGATAAAGGTTCTAGCTTAAAGGCAGCACAAGAAATTGTGGATTACTATCTTGATAATCTGGCAAATTCAAGTGGGTATATTGCTTTGGCAGATATTGTAAATGATTGTCAGCAAATTCCAAACTTATTCGAGCTAGAAGAATCTTTGGCTTATGCACTTGCCATAGACATGGACAAGCAAGGACAAAGCATCGTGGGTAAGACAGGAGTAGGCCAGACTACTGAGTTAAAAATTCATCTCAGCAATGGTGATTATATTCCTATCATTGTCAAAAAGAATCTTAGAAGTAATAATACAATCAATTGGGGGGTCAGTTGCCAGCCATGAAAAACGCACGCATCAAAAAAAGCCTTCTTTTCACTTGCCTATTCTTGGGGATTCAATTTGTGCCCTTCTCAGTAAACAACGACTCTCTCGAATCTGTTCTGGCTGCATCCCAAAGCATTCTCCCTCAGCCCTTGTTTGATGTGAGAAAAAATTATCAGGACCCCGCTAAAGGATTGATGTATCCCCGTGGTTTACCCTTTTATATTGAGTCCTATTTGGGGCAATCCAGTACAGATATAAAACCAGATCTCAGTTACAAGCAAAGTAAAGAAAAAATAAAATCATATTCTGCAATTTTGCATTGGGATTTGGATGAAATCAGACCCCTCTCCTATCATCTTCTTTCTGGCAACCGTGTCATTGCTTATCTCTTGCTTGAAGCAGTAGGGGCAAGTGAAAAAGAGCTTTCAAGAAACCTCTTGGAAACTGCATTCAGTCAAAATCCGAGCTACCTGCAAGGGCGTTTTCAGTTATTGCCCCAAATGGAACTGACAGTCTATGAAAAACGCCATGAGGGTTATATTGAGCGCTATATTTTTGGTAAAAACAATTTTCTTGAAATACCTGCTCAAGAAAATCTAGCTGAAATGTTTTATCCAGAAAATCTGGAAGGGTCGTTTGATTCTGCAATTGTAAAGGCCATTCAAGAATGGATAAATACGCAAGCAACTTATCGTAAGTAAAGCTGATAATTGGTGAGAAATTCTGACCTCAGAACAAAGATTCTCCCTCGCTAAACCACTCCAACCCCTATTTTCCATTTGGTGGATTTTCCAGATTAACGGATCCTGGACAAACCAGTATACGAGCAGATATCAATGGGCAAATAGTTAATTTTGGGGTGATCGACTCCAATAATTGGTCTCCAGAAATGATGCATTCTGATAAGATTGGTTGGACTCAAAAAATGAATGAGTCCATCGCAAATGATCAAGAAACAGGACAAATTCCCAGCGACATTATCAATAAGGCAAAAAGTATCGCCAAGCAAAACAATATTCCCCTAGACACCTCTGTCCTTGATTACCTGAAAAGAAAAAATGATGCCCTCAAATTAGTTATGGCCATCGACTCCAGTAAAATAACGGATGCATTTGGAAAAAATTCTGATGGTACCCTTAAAAAGGGTACAGCCCTTGTCACCTTTGCTACCTGGCATACCTTCAACACAGGTTCTGAGCAGTACACCATGAAACTGCAAATGACCTTTAATAACGGAAAATGGAGCAAAATCGAATGCAAAAATTAATGAGATTCTTTATTTTAGCGTTTGTATTCCTTGCGGCCGTTTCTGCAGAGGCCGCAACTCCCAGCAAAATAGTCAGAAGACAAGACACTCCCTTTTCAGATGAAATGGACGTATATACACCAAGATTTGAACGTGGACTCACTCAAACTACAGAACAAATTCAAAACCTGGTTCAACGGAGCATTGAAAATAGGGAAAAACTTCAAAAAAAACACTTTTCCTTTGGCAATAAAACACTGACAAAATATACAGTTACCGCAGATCCTGGTGTACTGGTTCCTAAAAATTATAAGTTTTTTCCAAAAACAGTTACCTTTGTTGGCTATTATGAATCCCTCAATAACAAAATCGAAGGTTACTGTCTTTTAGAAGCTGTCTTTAGGTCTTCAAACCCAGAACTGGACAGCCTCTCAGATTTGCCCAGTGAAAATAGTTTTTTAAACCTGATCGATTTAAAGGGCCGCCCCCTTCAGGTTCACTACTATGAAAAAAAGAGCAATGGAAACATTGAAGCGTACTTCATTGCAGAAATTTATGGTGTCAAGATTCTACTCTTGGATTGCCTGATGTCTGAAACACTTTACCAAACAATCAAACCTGAAGTGGCCACAGCGTTAAACAGTTTGCTGGATTATTATTACCATTTTTACACATTGTTTTCTTAGAACCTCAAGCTGAATAAAAGCCAAAGATACTTTAAATAATGACTTTTGAGCTTTTCCCAAAACCCAAAACAGACTGAATCGGTAAAAAACGACAATCCAATCCAAGGGGGATTATGGCAGATTTTGGCCTTTGATTTTTCGGCCAATTTTTCTCAAAAAGGGTCAGGGGGCCTGGAAATTGCCTTGGTTCTACGGCTCCTGTGTCGCCAAGAACCAAGGACAGCGGAGCAACGCGTAGATAGCGTTGACGCACACGATGTGCGGAGACGGCGGCCCGAATCAACGGCCCACTCATCGACCTCATCATCTGCCAGAGCTGAGCGTTGAAGTAGTGACAGTTTCCCCAAATCCTCGCTGATCTCAGGTACAATGGATCCACTTCAGTGGGCACCAGAGGACAGATCAAGATCGGCAAGGAAGTACAGAATGAAACTCTGGGATATTTATAAATTCAGCGTTGAACTCGGCATTCAGACAGACCCCCGTGGGCCTGAAGCTGTGGCACAGGAGCTTGAGCGCCGCTGCAAAGCCTTTGATCAACTCAGCGCCGCTGAAAAAGAATGGTTTGACACCGACCAGCTCACCAACCCCTACCCCGATACCCGCATTCTGCAAGGGGCTGTCGATCGCGAAATCAAACACCTCTTTGTCGGCATTGATATCGGCGTATCCGAGCTGCTGCTGGTAGATCGCCTCAACCAAAAAGGGACGGGCATTGACGCCGTCATGGCCCACCACCCCGAAGGCCTGGCCCTGACCACTCTGCACCAGGCCATGGATCTGCAAACCGATATTTTTCACGGCCACGGTGTCCCGATCAATGTGGCCGATCAGATTCTGCAACGCGAAGCCGACAAAACCCATTTTGAGATCAGCGTGGGCAACTATAACCGCGTGGTTGATGCCGCCCGCCTGCTGGAACTGCCGATGCTGACCTCGCATACCACCACCGACAATCTGGTGCAGCACTATATCGAGCAAAAAATCGCAAGTGCTCAGCCCCGCCTCATTTCAGAGATCATGGAATTGCTCTCTCATGAACCGGAATACAATGAAGCCCGAAAACTTGAAGCTGGCCCCCGCCTGCTGAGTGGCAGCCCCGACAACCGCTGCGGCAAAATCATGGTCGATATGACCGGCGGCACTGATGCAGGCACAGAGATCTACGAAAAACTCGGCCAGGCGGGCATTGGTACGATTGTGGCCATGCACCTCTCCCCCGGCGTGCGCGAAGTGCTTGAAAAAGCCCATGTCAATATTGTTCTGGCCGGCCATATGTCAAGCGACTCCCTGGGTCTGAATCTCTTCATGGATCAGCTCGAAGCCCGTGGCCTGAAAATCACGGCAGGCTCAGGTTTTACCCGTTTCAAACGCGACCCTGAAACCCGCAAACTGCTGAGCTGATCATGGAACACCTGGCCCTCTACCGCAAATGGCGTCCCCAGACCTTCGGCGATTTGGTCGGGCAGGAGCATATTTCACGCACCCTGCTCAACGCCATTCGCCTCGACCGCCTGGCCCACGCCTATCTTTTCTGCGGTCCACGGGGTACAGGCAAAACCAGTACCGCACGCCTTTTGGCAAAATCCCTGAACTGCGCCAACCCCAGTGAAGGAGAACCCTGCAACCAATGTGTTTCCTGTCAGGAAATCACCGCCGGCCATTCCCTCGATGTGATCGAAATCGACGCGGCCTCGAACCGGGGCATTGACGATGCGCGTGAGCTGCGTGAACAGGTGCGTTTTTCAGCCAGTGGCGGGCATTACCGGATTTTCATCATTGATGAATTTCACATGCTCACCAACGAAGCTTTCAATGCGCTGCTGAAAACCCTCGAAGAGCCTCCCGCCAATGTGATCTTTGTCTTGGCCACCACCGAACCCCACAAGGTGCTGCAAACCATTGTTTCACGTTGTCAGCGCTTTGATTTTCAACGCATTGCCCTGCCTGCTCTGATTCAACATTTGCACAAAGTTGCCCAAGCCGAACAGATCGGCATTTCAGCCCAGGCAATTGAAGCAATTGGCCGCAAAGCGGCAGGGGGTGGGCGTGATGCCCTCAGCCTGCTCGATCAGGTACATGCCATGTCGTCACCGGGTGAAACCCTGCCCGATGCGCTGGTTTATCAGGTTTTGGGCCTGATCGAAGAGGATATTCTGCTGCAATTGGTACAGGCCCTCTTCCACGGGCAATTGGAAACCCTGCTGCAAACCCTGCAAATTCTGCTGGAGAAAGGCCACGATACCCTGCAGATCGTACAGGAGTTGCTTCAGGTGCTGCGCCATCTCACCCTTTCAGAACTGCCCCAGGCCCGTATGGAAGAACTGGGCGTGCCCTCGCATCTGGTCACCCCCTTGAAAGAATTGCGCAAACCCTTGGCCCAGGGCCAGACCATTACCGTGATCGAACAATTGGTCAAAACAGCAGATCGCCTGCACAAGGTTACACAGCCCGAAATCTGGCTGGAAGCCGACCTGATTCAAATCTGTCTGCAAGGCGAGTCTTCGCTCTTGCAAAGGCTGGAAAGTCTTGAGCAGAAACTGATCAACGGTCTCCCAGTCAGTCAAGAGGCAGTGCCAAGCCCAAAGGCTGCACCCAGCCCCCCTGCTCCTGCACGGCCCCAGGAAACCCCCCCAGCGCGCCCCCTGCCCAGCCCCAGTCTGCCCT
>PFGG01000057.1 GCA_002783405.1 bacterium (Candidatus Blackallbacteria) CG13_big_fil_rev_8_21_14_2_50_49_14
CCTTCTTGGACTTCCGACCGGGACTTACACCCGGCCCTGCGTGACGCTTTGTTTAAGCTCACTCGGAGTTCGTAATATTCATATTAAATTAAGCTGTGTTTAATGTCAAGTTATCTCAAGATTAATTTCAACATATTTTTGTCAAAAACTCCCCCACGATAGAGCACAAGCGTCGGGTCAGAAAAACTTCAAAAGAAAACTCTCAGATCCCAGGATCGATAAGCCTTTGACAGAGATGATTTCAAGCAGTAAAGAGACGCAATTCATGATAAGATACAACCACCCCTGAGACTTGAGGAAACGGCATTGCGCAACCGTCTGACCGACGCAGAAAGACAGATTATCGACTCCTTTGACGATATCGCCGCCACGATACTCGTACTGCAAAGAGATGGTTTTACCTGCCGTGCTCCCGAAAATCTGATGGACAATTTTGTACGCCATATCACTCTCTTTTTTGGTGGCATTATCTGGGCCAATGGAGAATTGCATCCTCAGGAACTCGCGTTTTTCAACCATGTGGTGCGCCACAATTTCAGCGCTGACGAGTTTACACAACGTTACCAACGCTTTCTCAAAGGGCGCAGTGCTGAAGAGTGGATGGACTGGATTCCAGAATATTTAGATACTTTGTTGGCTTTTGACCGCATGCGCAATGCCAACATGACCCACAAACTTTTACGTACCCTCGAAGATCTGGGGCTCCTGTTTATACGCATGGATGGCATTCAACACCCTGAACAGGTGAGTTTCGCTGAAAGCCATATTGCACAGTTGGCAAACTATCTTGAGCACCATTCAGAGCAGCAGCCAGAAAAAGCAAAAGATCCCCCACTCAGCTCAAGCCCCCTCAAACCCTTGGCTCCTTTGCCTGCGCTCGAAAAAAAAATCCCCCTCAAATATGGCCCCTCCTCTGGACGCGCTCAAGAAAAATCCGCAGTCCCATCTCAACCCCAGGCCAGTTATGCCGAACTCTTAAAAGAAATCGATCTTTTGATTGGTTTAGAGGGTGTAAAAGAGGAAGTCCGCAATCTCACCAATTTGATTCGTATCAGCGAAATGCGCCGCCAGCAAGAGCTGCCTGTACCCAGTGTTTCTTTACATTTGGTTTTTACGGGCAACCCTGGTACAGGAAAAACCACACTGGCACGTAAACTCTCTGCCATTTACCAAAGTTTGGGCATCTTGAGTAAAGGGCATTTGGTCGAAGTTGACCGCTCTGGACTGGTAGCAGGCTATATGGGGCAAACGGCGCTCAAAACCCAAGAGGTGATCAAGAGTGCCTTGGGGGGCATGCTTTTTATTGATGAAGCCTATGCCCTGGCAGGCGAACAGGGTGGAGATTTTGGTCAGGAAGCCATCGATATCCTGCTCAAAGCCATGGAAGATCACCGCGAAGAATTGGTGGTGATCGTCGCTGGCTATGCCGAGCCCATGAAACGCTTTATTCACTCCAACCCCGGATTACAGTCACGTTTTAAGCGAATTTTGCATTTCGAAGACTATGCCCCTGCCGAACTGCTTGCGATTTTCGATAAAATGCTGGAAGATATTCATCTCAAAACCGATAACTCTGCACGGGAATTATTGGGAAAAGCATTTGAACGTCTGCACCAACGCAGGGGGAATAATTTTGGAAATGGGCGCACGGTAAGGAATATTTTTGAGCATGCACTGACTTTTCAAGCCAATCGTTTGGCTTTACTTGAAGAACCCAGTCGCGAAGATCTGATGTACCTGGATATTCGCGATATTCTGGCAGGTTTTAAATCTGTCATCACACATATCTCATAAGGAAACACAAACATGAACTCAGACAATTTGAAGCACGCAGTACAAGCTTTACGGGAAGAAATCGCTCAGTTGGATCCCAGTCAGGAAAGCCATCGTGAACGGCTTGAAAATCTGCTTTGCGATCTCGAAAAACAAATTTCGGGTGAAACAGAAACGCAAGGCCAAACCCTTTCAGGCCTCAATCAATTGGTCACCCATTTTGAAAGCGAACATCCCAAACTCACCGATATTTTGAACCGGATTTCTGTCCTGCTGAGCAATATGGGCATCTGAGACTACCAAAGAACGTCCTGATACTCAGCAATTCCACGAAGCTTCTCAATAATCAGGATTTTCTGGCCGGTGGTGATCCGGCCAGAATACGTCCCATAGACTTGGCGGAAATCACTGCTGACCAATCCCAGACGGGTTTGGTCCCAAAGCGCACACCAGGGTTGAAATTCAAGTTGCACCTTGCCACATCGGGTGCGAATCTGCCAGTTCTGATCGGGGACTTGGCCCTCAATCACGCCTTCTTCGAGCGGGATCTGCAGATCATTCACCCAGAGCAGACATTCGCAGGCTCCATTAAAACCTTCCACCAAATTCAAACTGACCCGTTCTCCCGTCAGGCTTAAGCCACTGAGACTGGCCCAAGACCAGCGCGTCGAACGGGGTAAAAAACCATCGGTCAGGTCTGTAGCCACCCAAGCGTGTGCGGTTTTCCATTCTCGGTTTTGAAACCGGATTCGAACCTGTGCAGAATGCCGCATGGTTTTCATGGTCAGATTGGCACTGCCACCCGACAAAAGATTGGCGGCAACCAAAGGAGCCTGTTCGGGACGCTGGGCCTGCCCTGAAATGCTCAGATTTTTCCCCTCTACCTGAAAATTCAGGAGCCCCTCTTCAAACCATTGAATTCTGGAACGCAGACCCGGCCCATGAAACTTTGCTGTGCGTACCTGCTCTTGTGTGGAATGTAAAACAGGTGAGAGCCCCGGCAAAGCCAACGCTTCACGATAAAAAACAGGTGTTTTTTGCTCGGCTTCTACAAAGAAAACAAACGACTTGGCCAGATATCCCAGATCTACGATCGCCATTCCCAAGATCCAGTCTTCCCCATCGACCCAAAGATAGCCCCAACGTTTATGGTGGAGAAAACGCCAAAGCGCGGTTCGCGACCAAGGCAGGGTATAGGCACGCAAAAGCCCCTTATGCTGCAAAGGAAACTCAGCCGTGCGTAAGTCGAGATGCGCAGGAGTCGGTAAAAGCATCGTCTGCTCCCTTCAACTGGGAATAAGCAAGTATATCGAGATTTATCCACAATGCCCATGCTAAAATGGGGAACGGAGAAATTAAAATGGGAACTTCTCAGACTTTTGTTCCGTCGTTTTACCTACCCTCATTTTGCAACCCGGTTTTGAATCAGGAGGATCCAGCCCCCTCTCAACAGGGCGCTCGAAACAAACATCATGATAAAAAAAAGTTTTTTACTCAGCTCCATGGCGCTGCTTCTTTTCAGTGCCTGCGATATTGAACCCCCTGCGATTGTGAATATTGACCTTCCCTCGGGCAGTAAAGGTGGTTTTTCAACCTCCAGCCTGAGACTGCCTGCCCGCATTTTAGAAAAAAACACCTCTGTGCGTCTGGCCAAAATTCAAGCCCGGCGTTTTGAAATTGAACCGGCCATGATCCTGGGTGTGATTACCCAGGAATCCGGCTTCAATGCCAATGCCGTGAGCTGGGCCGGTGCCCAAGGCTTGATGCAACTGATGCCAGGAACGGTTGAGCATATTCGCAAAAACAGCCCTGTTCAGATTTCTTCGGCCTTCAACCCCGTCGACAATATGGCTGCAGGCAGTTGGTATTTGCGCTCTCTTTATGATCAATTTCGTGCTTACCCAGAAAGCCAACGCTGGCAATTTGCACTGGCCTCTTATAATGGCGGGCAAGGCCGGGTCACCCAGGCCATTCAAAAAGCCGCTTTCAAACACAAGAAATCCAGACAACAGGTGAATTGGAACGATATCAAGAACTATCTGCCCAGTGAAACGCGTAATTATGTGCCTGCGGTCATGCAGCATGCTCGCTATTATCGCCAGAATCTAAAATCCAGTCGTATCCATAAAATCTGAGTCGCTTGGGAAGACTTGCCTTCTGGCTTGAGACAGATGTTATAATTTTGCCATGAATTCACGATCCCCACAGGAACAAGCGGGTATGATTCCCGGCCCCCTTGCAGAAAGCGATTATCAGCGTTTACAGGACTATCTGGCGCAAACCATGCGCCAGGAACTCTGGCAAATTTCCCGTCAACGCATGATTTATCTTGCCATGTCAGGCTTCAGTCTGATGTTGTTTGCTGTGATTCTTTTCGTCAATGCCCAACGCTATCAAAATCGCATGCTGTGGGTCATTGGCTTTTGTCTGGTGATATTCAGCCTGGTTGAGTTCCTTGAACTCGACGCCCTGCATTCAGGGAAAAGTATCCTTCAATCCCTAGCCCCCCAATCCCAACCGATGGAGAAAGACAAACATGGCCGCTAAAGTCGAAGTTTATTCTACCACCTATTGCCCTTATTGCCGTGCCGCAGAACGCTTATTGACAACAAAAGGCATTGAATTCACCCTGCATGATGTCACCCATGATCCAGATAAACGGCACTGGCTGGTGGAAGCCACAGGCATGACGACCGTGCCCCAAGTTTTTATCAATGACCAGCCTGTGGGGGGATTTACGGATCTTCAGGCCTTGGATCGCCGTGGTCAACTGGATCCGCTTTTACAGGCCGATCCAGCGGCCTGAAATTCAAGGACGCATTCCTTCCGTCGTCTGTGGAATCAAGACCGATATTTCTTTGCTAACACGTGAAAGGCTCCCCTTGAGCACTTGTTCAAGACGCTCTGTCTGCCTTAAATCCAGAGCCTTTAGCTGCCGGGTATGATACTCAAGACGCCGCAAAGCTTTCTGGTAGTTTTGTGCCGAAAGCGCATGTTCAAATTGGGCATTTTGTATTTCCTGACGCAATTGCGCTTTGAGCTCACCTTCGAACTTAGACAGTTGTGCTAACCATTCCGAGGCCAATTTACCTGCCGTTTCACTTTCCATATGCGGGGTTTTCGCCAGCTGCATCTCTATGGCTTGGGCTTTGGCAATCAACTCCTGGGTATCTTTTTCAAGACCAGAATCAGCGTTCAGCTTCGACAACAAATCAGTACTTTGCCGAGACAAAGCCTTGGTGCGCTCAATTTCCGCAAAAACAGCCGCCAACTCCTGTTCAGCCAGAGCAGTGATGCTCAAACCCAAATCCAATTCACGGTGCCCCTGCAAAAGCAGATTCTCTACCATTTCTTTTTCTTCAGAAGATAAAGCCGCCCAAGCTGCTGGATTATTTCTTAAGGCAAGCAGCGCGGGAATCCCCTGCGCTTTAAAAGTTTCAAGATTTTGTTTATACGTGTCCAAAAGGGATTTCAAATCCTTGGCCTGTTCATCCAATCGCTCGGCTTGTCGCTCGGCTTTCTGCTGCAATTCTTTTAACTGAGAAGCACTCTCCTGAAAACGTGACTGCGAATGGTCGACCTTTTGTTTTAATGCATCAAGCCACTGAGAGACCTGCTGAAGTACTTTATCAGAAGAAACCGTACGGCCTTGAAATTGAAGCTGAACCTGACCAGCCTTGCGTTCTAAAGAAGCTCCCCATTGCGACAAAACGGCATTGGCTTTGTTCAATTGCTCTGAAGTTAAAGCGTTCAGTCCCGCAAGTCCTTGCTGATTCAAGATCTGAAAAACAAACGCTAAACTTTCCAGATTGTCTTGTGCCTGTTCAAATTCAGTGCCCGTTTGTGAGACCACCAGCTGAGCCTGAACAATTTGCGTATTGGTCTCTGCCAGGGCTTCCCTTTCGCGACGCAAATCAGCCGTATTGCTTTCTATTTGCCCACGCATATCCTTTAAAGACTCCAGTGCTCTGAACTGTTCAATAATCACCGGCTGCTTGGTCTGCATGGCAAGTTCAGAGGTCGTGGCGCCCGCCAGACGCGTTGTTAGCATATGCTGGGCGATCTTTGCAAACAGGGCCAAATTTTGAGCTTGTAAAATGTTTTTATTGGCAAGATTATAGGCCTTTCCATCGCGAACAAAAATACCCACTTTTTCAAGTACCGCTTGCCCTTCCTGTTTGAGGGCCCCTCCCCGCTGAAGCGTCTGAAGCGCTTGGATCAGTGCATTGCTCTGCTGCTCATCTGAGCCCAAAATCTGAGCGAGAATATAATTGTTTTTCGCTGTGAGATCTATCTGATTCAAAGGCTGATGGCGTAAAACCTGTTGTACCAGTTTGCGTACATCTTCGCCTTCTTGATCCAGTAACCGTAAGAAACCTTCTAAGCCCTGATCAAACTGCATGCCTTCAGGATCAGCAACCCCAGCCTTTAAGACCAGTTCATTGACATTGAATTTATTTTCAAGCGCCTGGTGTTCAAGTTGATGACGTGCCAGCACTTCTTCACGGGCCGTTTCAATGGGTGCTACAAGTTCAGATTTTCCAGACTTGAGATCAAGCAGTTGATCTGTGGCAAGCGCAGGAGCATCCAAAATCGCACGTGAAGTCACTTCAATTTTTTTGATCAAAGCATTTTCTTGCATACTGACAACGGCCTTGCCCAAATCACCAGCCATTTCCTCTAAATGGATCATGCTCTGCAAACTCATTGCACCCAGGCCCATGGCTTCAGCTATTTTTTTCTGTTCTGAGGGCAAAGCCGCAATCATCTGTTCACGCTCAAGCGCAAATTCTTGGGGAGAAAGAAAACCCATGGAACTCTGGAGTGTCAGGATACCTATATTTCTCCGTAAAGCGTCCACAGCATCTGCCTGCTGCATAAAATTCTGGCGCAAAACCTTATCTGCAGCAGCCATTGCCTCTGGTGCAGCCTGTTCGGTTTCAACCAAATCGCACAAATGTCCATGTAAGGTCTCCATCAAAATATCTAAATTTTGAGGGTCCAACTGATTCAAGCCCAAGGATTGGGCCAAATGCTGATTTTCAACAGACAAGCCCTGAATAAAAGAGGCTAAAACCTGGGCTTTCTGCTCTGAAGAAAGAAGTTTGGGATCCAATTTTTGAAGCGAAAAAAATAAATCCCGCAGATTTTCAAAAGAACTTTGCTGCAAGGCACCACTCAAGGTTTCTGGAGTATAGATTTCAGTTTGAATCAATTCTGCCTGGCTGGCAGAGCCCTGGCTGAGCGCAGGGGCTTTAAACTGATCCCCCAATTGCAGGGAAGCTTCTTTTGACGGTTTTGTTTGATCTGCATTCGCTGCTTTGGGCTTTATATCAGACTTAGAAAGAGGAGAAACCATGCCTGCCGGTTGAAGATTGATAAAGCTGGAATCCATAAACAGAGTTAAACCTTTCAAGTTAAAAATTTCATCAAACTGAATTTTTGAGTTCTTTCAAGTTTTTATTTACCCAAGCCCCTCAAAAAAAACACAGGTTATCTTCCACTTTAAGCAAAAGATAACCTATTTTTTAGTTTCTAAAGAAAAGAAACGGACTCAGTCCCAGGGAGGAGCGTTTTCATCGCCAGCAGGGCCTGGTTCACCCAATTCCTGAAGCATTTGCAGGGTTTCATGAATCTCTTTCAGGCGGTTCTGACATAAGACCATGAATTTTTTGAGCACATCCTCCTCATGTTCCAAAGCTTCACGCGAGACTTCGCCAGTGCTTTGCGCTGCATCTTGCAGCAATTGTCCATAGAGCTGATAAAGACTGTCCGGCAGCCATTGCAAAGGAGGAAGTTCTGGCTTGGCCTCAAGGGTTTCAAAACGCAGGGTATCCAGCACATTGTCGAGCTGAGCAGCAGGAATCCGACCCGCACTTAAAGAGCGGCGCTCTTCCATTTCATGCTCATAGCAAGAGTGAGAACTGCCCGTGCCATAAAAATGGCCGTCAATCTCCATGACATTGTCAACCCAACGACTGCAGCGTTCACAGCGACTTTTGCCTGCGCGTTTGATTTCCTGCGAGGCCTGTTTCAGTTCACGCAGATTCATCTGGTCAATCGATTTTGTCTGACCTTTGATATTTGCCCCCACTTCCATCAGTCGGGAACGATCCGCAGGGGGCAATTTCAGCAATTCCAGCATTTTAGAAAGCCCCAGGGCCGCTTGCTTGCTAAAAGCAGGGTCTTCCGCGATCGACATAAAGCGCTCGGCATCGGCAGGCGCAATGTCTATCCGGGAGTCATGTAAAAATGCCGCAAAGGAAGTAAAACCATTTTCACGGTAAAGCTTGCGGGCCTTGACGGTGGTCAAGGCCTGCCCAATGGTCAGGAAATTTCCCGCAATATTCTGCCGGGCTTCCACAATCGTATCAATCAGGGCATTTAAAGCGCCTGAATCAGGGGGTAAAGGTTCTGTTTCAATAGTTTGTATTTGCATGGTTTATTTTACCATGCACAGCTCATGTATCAGGTTTTTGAGGTTCCGGATTACGTAAAAGCGAGGCGCGGTGTTCCACCTGCCCTTGGGTATTTAGAAATTCAAAGTACAACCTGCGGGGGCTGATTTCAAACCAGGCAAAGCCCAAACTGGCGCGCGAAAAAAGTGAATCGGCCCCAGGATTCGAGGCTCTCAAACCCGCTCCGGTACCAATCACAAGATACTCTGTCCCACACCGCGCCTTGAGATGCTCTTTGTTGTGCTCATGTCCTGAGAGATAAAACTGAGCCTGCCCACAAAAACTGTCAAGCAAAGTTTTGAGGGCTGGGCTCTGGGTATTGTGATAAAAGCCATTCGTATAACGGGGGTGGTGACCAAACACGATTTTCCAGGGTGTTTTCACCTCTTTTAAACGCGCTTGAAAATAGGCAAGTTGTTTCGCATCCGGCTGATTGGTATCCAGTGCAAAAAAGCTGACAGGGCCAGCTTGAAAATCATAATAACGCAGGGGCAAATACCATTTTTTACTTTTTTGCGTATAGGCCAGTTGAGCTTCTACACTGCCACGGTAATCATGGTTGCCCAATACCATATAAAAGCGAAAGGGCAGCTCAGCATAGGGTTTTTCAAACTTGCTCTGAAACTGCGCGTCATTCACGCTGCGTACGCCATCATTGTAAATATTATCCCCCAGCGTCAAGGCAAAATCGCAGCCTGAAAGTTTACACTTTTTTTGAATCGCCTGCGCCACCTGGTATTGGGTCAGACTGCCTGTCCCCATATCCCCAAAAGCGACAAAGCGAACCGTATCATCTGAGGTGTTTTCTATTTTCAAGGGTTCGGTCGGTTTGTCGTCAAGGGTTTCCCCTTTCGCAAAAGCACAGGCCCCCAAGATCAAAAGGCTCAAAAGAGAAAGAAATCTTTGCTTATTCATAGGCCCCCATTATAACATTGCGCTATCCGGCATGAATCCTCACCTTCAAGGCTGCATTCATGATAAAATTCTTTAGAATATAAAATATTCATTTAATAAAATATAATAAAGTTTATATACCCATGATGTCAGAATCAACAACGGACTCACCTTCGGAAAACCTCACCCCCATTCCACCGACTGTTTCTCCCAAACCGAAGCGTCGTCTGCACTGGTTCTGGATCGCATCAGGTATTTTGCTGCTTTTGATCGTAAGTGGGGTCGGTTATGCCCAATACCGAAAGGCCCATCAAATCTGGCCAACTCTTGTTGTCAAGCGCAGGGATCTCAAAGAAAGCATTGATGTCAGCGGTGCTGTATTTTCAGAAAGAGACGTGGTGCTGAAAGCCGCGATCAGCGCGCAGGTTCTGGGGCGATTGGTTGCTGAAAATCAAAGGGTCTCGTCAGGAACAGCTTTGCTCAACCTGGATACATCAACCTATCATTTACAATTGGCACAGGCCCAAACCAATACCCAAACCTCCCAAGCCCAATCCCACACTGAACTGGGAAGCGCAGAAAAATCGCTGAGCGATGCCCTGAAACGCAAACAGCTCAATCTGCAAAACCTTGAAAATCAACTGACAAAAGCAAAACAAAATATCAACTTTCAAGAATCGGAATATCTGCGTCAGATCCATCTAACAGAAGCAGGGGTCACTCCTCCCCAACGCCTGGAGCAACAGAAACAGACCCTGGATCAGGCCCGCCTGGACCTCAAAACGGCGGAGAACAATTTAAAAACGGCCCAACGCGATCAAACAGAGATTACCACGGCACGTAACCGCATTGCACAGGCCAGAACCGCCCTTGAAAACGCCAAACGCCAAGGTGAAGCTTCTGTTCAACTGGCCCGTGACACCCTCCATAAGGGAGCCATCAACGCGCCTTTTTCGGGTACAGTGGCCCGCTGGCAAGTCAATCGCGGAGATTATGTCACCCCAGGAACACCCGTGGCGCGCTTTCTGGATACCCGAGATCTGCGCCTGCTCTTAAACGTCAATGAATTGGATTTGCCCAAGGTCAGAATTGGCGCAGAAGTTGAGATCACCTTTGATGCCTATCCTGAAACCCCCTATCCGGGAAAAGTCGTGTGGATCAGCGAATCCAGCATTACCGACAGCGATAATGTTCAGGTCTTTCCGGTAAAAATCTGGTTTGATAACGCAGACCATAAAATCAGGCCCGGCATGAGCGCTGACGCTAAAATTTCAGCGGCTGAGCGCAAAAATGTACTGGCGATTCCAATTATTCATATCCGCAAAAAAGATGGGCACTATTATGTCGACCGTTTACACACTGGCAAACCCCAAGAAACAGAAATTAAACTGGGAATTTCCACCCTCGATCAAGTCGAAGTCATCAGCGGTTTGGAAACGGGCGACCAAATCGTTGCAGAAGCCACGCCAGCTCCAGGAACCAAAGGCAAACCATGAGCGCCCCAGTTATTCATACCCACCTGTTGAATAAAATCTACAAGGGGGCTGTGGAATTTCATGCCCTGCATGACATCAATCTGACGATTATGTCAGGTGAAATGATCGCCATTATGGGAGCCAGCGGCTCTGGAAAATCGACCCTGATGAATATTATTGGCTGTCTGGATCGCTTGAGCAGCGGCGAGTATTGGCTGAGAGGCCGTTCCATTTCAGAATACAACGACAATGAACTGGCCTTTATCCGCAACCGTGAAATTGGCTTTGTTTTTCAGAACTTTAATCTCCTGCCGCGCTATTCAGCCCGAAAAAATGTCGAATTGCCCCTGCTCTACAGTGCCGTTTCCAACCGGGAACGCGAACAACGGGCAATCGCAGCACTGGAGAGAGTGGGGCTGGGCAGCAAACTTAGCAACCGCCCCAATGAGCTGTCTGGAGGGCAAAAACAAAGAGTGGCCATCGCCCGAGCCCTGGTCAATCGACCGGCCATGATCATGGCCGATGAACCCACCGGAGCTCTCGATTCCCGCACAGGAGTTGAAATTATGCGTCTGTTTCAAGAGCTTAATCGAGATGGCATGACCCTGATCATTGTCACCCATGAAGCCGATATCGCTGGCTATTGCCAACGCGTGATCCGCATGCAAGATGGCAGAATTATTGAAGACACGGCCCAAACTCAAATCCAGGTAGATGCACAAGATGCTGACTAAATACTTTTCAATGGCCTTTGAGGCGCTGGTGCTCAATAAAGTGCGCTCTTTCCTCACTACTTTGGGAATGGTGATTGGGGTTTTCTCTGTGATTGTCATGATCGGCTTGGGACAGTCTTCGCAGGCCAATATCACCAACCAGATCAAGGGGCTGGGGGCCGGCGTTCTGATTATTACGCCGGGCAACCCCAAAACCCAATCCTTTGGCCCTCCGGGGGTCAATACCGCCAAAACCCTGACCCTGGATGACGCCACCAGTCTGGAAGCCTTGCCAGGCCTGCTCTACGTTTCTCCCAATGTCTTTATTCAGGCCATGCTCAAATTTGAGCGCAACAATGTGCCTGCTTCTGTACTGGGTTCCAACCCCAATATCGTTCAGGCCAGAGGTTTCAAAATCAGCTCGGGAAGGTTTTTTTCTGAACAGGAAGCACGGGTCGGCTCCCCTGTCATTGTGATTGGTTATAAACTTGCACGGGATCTGTTTAAAAATACCCTGGCAGAGCCACTGGGCTCCAAAGTGCGGATTGAAAATGCCCGTTACCGAATTATTGGCATTTTACAGGAACAGGGTTCAGGACTGTTTGGCTCCGTAGACGATCAGGCCTTTATGCCCACCAAAACCTTTCAACAGACGATCAAATCTGGCCGGGGCTTAAACTCCATCCTGCTCAAGGTTCAAGGTGAAGAACTTTTGCCTCTGGTTGAAGAGCGCACCAAAACCCTGCTGCGTTACCGCCATGCCATCCGAGCCGATGAAGAAGACGATTTTAAAGTACAAACCCAAGCCGAGCTGCTCTCCACCGTTCAAGTGGTTACTCAAGTGTTTACCTTTCTGTTGGCGGGTATTGCTGCCATTTCACTGATTGTGGGGGGCATCGGCATTATGAATATTATGTTGGTCTCAGTCACTGAACGAACGCGTGAAATTGGGGTGCGCAAAGCTGTGGGAGCCACCCGCCGGGATATTCTGATTCAGTTTCTGATTGAATCAGGCACCATTTCACTGGCTGGCGGTACGATCGGCATTCTGCTTGGCCTCTTGGTAACCCGAATCGCTACCCAGGCCATGAAACTGCCCTTCGTACTCTCTGAAGTGGCGATTATCGGGGCTTTTATCTTTTCAGCCGGAGTGGGCATGTTTTTCGGCATTTACCCAGCCAATAAGGCTTCGCGACTCGATCCTGTCGATGCCTTGCGTTACGAATAGCAGAACTTTAAACCAGACTGGTCGCTCCTAATTCAAAAGCTGATACCATTGCCATTGTCCTGGCAATTCAGCCAGATCGGGATCCCGGCTGAAACTTTGACGGCAAAAGCAAGCAAAAATAGAGGGTTCTTGAAAACGATGAGAGCCAGTACGGGCCAAATAAGCACAAAGTTGAAGATAACCTGTTTTTTGCAGGGCAATCAGTAAAAAAACAAAGAAATCAGCCTCCCAGGGCAGGCCCCATTGTAAAGCAACAAAAAAATAACGAATCAGCTCAAACCAGTTTTCAGCTTGATACGCGGCTGCAATCAAAGCCCGAAGAGTCGAGAGCATGTCAGATTCAGACAGTTTTAAAAGCCTGAATAAACGGGCTTGGATCGTTTCCAAGGCCGGATGGGGTCTTAATTTTAGCAATTGCTTGAGATAGGCCAACGCAAGCCAAGCATCCTGCTCTGCCAAGGCGCATTCCAAGAGCCCTTCCAGTGTCAAACGCAGAAACAAAGACAAATCCGTGCGCAGGGCCGGCAAACCAGGCTCAAAAAAAGAACCCAGAATAGGTTTGGCGCGCACAATTTGATCATTTTTGCTCAAGCCCCAACCGGCAAGCGCACGGCCTTCAGCCCAAAGATTCCACTCAGCATAGTTAAGCGCTGTCTGGGCAAGAGCAGGGATTTCCTGCTGTAAATACAGGCATTTGAGCAGATAAAAAAGGGCCAAACTGGGCGGAGCCAGACTCCAGGTCGCAGAAACAGGAATCTTAGAAATGCCAGCCACAGAAGGGGGCAAAGCTTTTTCCAACCAGTCTCTTGCCTCAGGCAATGCAGGCGGAACCGTTTGCTCCAATAAAACATGCGCCTTTTGGAACCAAAGATAGGGCGTTTGATACTCCGGCAGGGCCAAGGCCCGATCCAAGAGCAGATTGCGCAAGGGTTTCTGATGCTTTTCAACCTGCGCACTCAGATTGCCTGAATGCTCAAGAATCACCTGGGGCAAATAGATTTGATGCAGATACCAAGGAAACGAAAAGCGGTGAAGCTGCTCATGCAAGAGGCCATGAAAACGCAAATCAGGATGCGCGCGAAAAAGCCGCCCCACTTGAACCCAAAAGCTGTTTTCAGCCTGATCACGCAGGTGTTTCTGCTGAAAAACAAATAAATTCCAACCCATCACCCCAAAAGCGAGAAGCTTTCTTAAACAGCTCGAACCCTCCGGCTCCAGCCGTTCATCGGCATCTAAAACCAAAATCCAGTCCCCCTGGGCTGCCCTCAAGGAGAGATTGCGGGCCAAGGAAAAATCATCCTGCCAAACAGTCTGCAAAACTTTGACCTGGGGCGAAAAAGCAGCAGCCAAAGCCAGGGTCTGATCCTGAGAGCCTGTATCCACCACGATGATTTCATCGGCCAAATCCGCGATACTCTCGAGCGCAGTCACCAGGGTATCCTCTGCATTGCGCACGATCATGCAGACACTTAGCCGCATAGGTGTTTGAGGGGCCAACCAGGAACACAACCAGTCTGGCGCGTCGGTTTCTATGGGCTGAGCACTGGGCTCAATCGGCAAAAACCGTTGGGGAAACAGGAGATGGCCCAAGACTCTGAGGCGCTCAGCCAAAACAGGCCAGCCCAACCCCATCAAGGCGATGTGCAGTGAGATCAAAGGTTCTGGGGCAAGCAGGGTTTCCAACTGAAATCGGCACAATGCCAAAGCGCTTAGATAATCATGTGCGATCAGCACCTGCTTTAGCGAACGTTCACGTTCGTGATAGCCAGGTAAATTTTCGGGAATAGGTGAAGAGCGCGGTCGCAACAAAGGCTTAGCCCTTGACGCCTCCGGCAGTCAAACCAGAAATTAAAAAGCGCTGAGCCACCAAAAAGACGACCAAAACCGGAATCGTGACAATAATCGCACCAGCCGCCATTAAGTGCCAGGCGGTATTGAACTCGAAGACATAGGTGCGCAAGCCCACCGGCAAAGTATAGTGATTCTCACCAGTCATAAAGGTGAGTGCAAACATAAACTCATTCCAGGCCGTAATAAAAGAGAAAAATCCCGTAACGGCCAAGCCGGGCAAAGACAAGGGCAAAATGATCCGCACAAAGGTCCCAAAGGCTGTCATGCCATCGATCATGGCGGCTTCTTCCAAAGACATGGGAATCGCATCAAAGAAACCCTTCAGCATCCAGACACAGAAGGGCAGTGAAAGCGTGGAATAGGCAATAATTAAGCCAGAAAAGGTATTGAGCAGCCCCAAGTCTTTCATAATATTGTAAAGCGGCACAATCAAAATCGCTCCCGGAAACATCTGGGCCACCAGAAACGCAAAGAGAACCGTTTTTTTGCCCCAGAATTCAAAGCGGGAAACCGAATAGGCAGTGGTAGCCGCCAGAATGATCCCAATGACAGTCGTCAACAAGGCAATCATGACGCTGTTAAACATCCATTGCCAAAACAGACCGCCCTGTAAGACCTGTTGGTAATTTTCCAAGGTCACCGTTTTAGGAAAAACCGTGACCTGAGGGCTTAAGACCTCTGCAGCAGGCTTGAGTGAGGTTGAAAAAATCCAAAAAACAGGAAAAATCGCAATCAGAGCAGCCACAACCAGCACAAAATAGCTGAACCAGGAGGGTTTGCCAAGGCTTGGATTTTGTTCCATTGGAATCCTGCTTTCATGAGTCTTTCAGGGATTCATTATAGTACAGAAAACGATGAGACCCAAGCTGGGATCCAGACTTCAGCAAAACTTTCTCAAAAAACAAGCCCCCTGGAAGTTCTTTCCAGGGGGCTTTTGCTTGGGAATTAGCTTCCGAAACTGATCGTAACGGCACCAATCGATTGGATTTTAATTTTGGGCGCAATCTCGTTATAAGAGAGCACAGTCAACATCGGGAAGTTACGTTCTGTCAGTTTTTTCACATGGGGGCGAATCTGAGGATTGCACAAAACCACCGGATTGTGTCCGGCATTGGTCGCGGCCTGAACTTCATTCGCCAGCTTGGCAAGGATCTGCTGGCTGACCTGGGGGTTCAGAGCCAAAACTGCACCCTGCGCGGTTTGCTGAATACTTTCCTGAACAGCCTGTTCAACTTTGGGATCCAGAGTGATGACGGGAATAATATTCTGCTCATTTGACAGATTGTTACAGATCTGGCGAGAGAGCGACTGACGGGCCAATTCTGACAAGGTATCGGGATCCTGGTTGATCTTGGCGAAGTCGGTCAACTTTTCAAGAATGGTGGCCAAATCGCGAATAGAAACACGTTCACGAATCAGGTTCTGCAAAACTTTCTGAACCCCGCCCAGAGAGAGCAAATCGGGAATCAATTCCTTGACCACCACAGGATGCTTTTCTTTGACTTTGTTGATCATGACCTGGACTTCCTGACGGCTCAGGATTTCATGGGCAAAGGTCTTCACAATTTCAGCCACATGCGTAATCAACACATTGGTAGGATCGGTGACCATATAGCCCAACTGAGCAGCGCGTTGCGCTTCGTAACCAGCCACCCAAACAGCGGGGGTTCCGAAAGCGGGATCCTTGGTGGGGAAGCCAACGAGTTCTTGAGAGACATCGGTATCGGGCTGCTGAATCGCGAGCATATAACCCATAAGGATTTCGCCACGGGCAACTTCGATACCTTTGACCTTGATGGAGTATTCGTTGGGACGCAGATTGAGATTGTCTTTGAATTGAATACCAGGCATGACGAAGCCCAGCTCCATGGCGATCTGAACACGCATGGGAACCACGCGGTCGAGCAAGTCGCCGCCCTGTGAAGGGTCGACCAGAGGAATAAGGTCGAGACCCATTTCGAGGGCCAGGGGGTGAACTTCCATAACCTGAAGCACGTTTTCGGGCTTTTTGACTTCCTGTTCGGGAATCGCTGAATCTTCTTCTTCTTCCACCACCATCTGTGCTTTTTTGACAGATTTGCGGTAGACCACAAAAGCGACAACCACCAAAGTAATCGACAAGGCGATAAAGAAGTGGGTGGGCATACCCGGAATAAAACCAAAGCCAAAGATAAAGACAGCGCCCATCGCCAACGATTTATAAGAGGCGAACAACTGGGTCTTCAAGTCAAAGGCCAAATTGCTTTCAGAGATTGCACGGGTGGTCACGAAACCAGCTGAAATAGAGATCAAGAAACCTGGGATAATGGCCACCAGGCCATCCCCAATCGAGAGCGTGGTATAACGGGCCGCAGCTTCGGTCAGCTCCATGCCTTTTTGCAGAACCCCAATCGCAAAACCGCCCAGAATATTGACGATGGTAATAATGATACCTGCGATGGCGTCCCCACGAACGAACTTATTCGCACCGTCCATCGTCCCGAAAAAGTTAGAGCCCTTTTCAAGATCTTTACGGCGTTTTTTAGCTTCTTCAGCGTCAATCAAACCAGCGTTGAAATCAGCGTCAATACTCATCTGTTTACCAGGCATCGCGTCCAAGGTAAAACGAGCGGCAACTTCCGCAACACGCTTGGCACCTTCTGTAATAACGATGAACTGAATAATCATCAGAATCAGGAAGACAACAATCCCAACCACATAATTGCCACCAATTACGAATTGGGCGAAGGTTTCTACTACTTTTCCTGCGTCTGCATTGAGCAGAATGGAACGGGAAGTGGCAACGTTAAGCGAGAGTCGGAACAAGGTTGTAACCAGCAAAAGCTGAGGGAAGACAGCAAATTCAAGTGGATCAATAATATTCAAGGCTGTCAAAAGAATCAGAATAGAGGCGGAAAGGTTGATAACCAGAAAAAGGTCAATCAAGCCTGTCGGCAGGGGAATCATCAGGATTGCAACAACGAGAATCGCCAGCGATGCTAACGAAATATCCGCTATTATCGAACGGCCTTTATCTTGACTTACTGCTGCCATCGGCTCAAACTCTTAACCTTTTTCAGACATAATTTTGTTTCGGAGGAACTCAATTTAAGTATTTTACCAGATTTGAAAGGCGCAAACTGTGAGATTTAACAATTCGTTAACGCCAAGAATGCGTTTTTTTGTGGTCTCAGAATGAGTGGGGCCCGAAGGCCCCACCCACAGAGAGAACTTAGAATCAGGAGACGCCGGAAGACATCGCTGCCAGACGTTTCTTGAGAGACTGGCTGACCATCTTCTGGGTCATCGGTGGCAGTACGGGGTTCTGAGAGAGGCGACTGCGCACTTCGTTCTGGATTTCGGGGTTCAGCAGATTGATAACATCTTCTGCCTGTCCGGGATCCAATTGGGCCAGTACCGCAACCAGGGTTGGCAGGCGCTCAGTGGAGAGCAACTGCGCCACGGTCTGAGGCGTTACACCTTGGAGGAATCCAAAGGGGTTGTCAGGCGTTGGCGG
Organism: bacterium (Candidatus Blackallbacteria) CG13_big_fil_rev_8_21_14_2_50_49_14; assembly: GCA_002783405.1. Lineage (NCBI taxonomy): Bacteria > Candidatus Blackallbacteria > bacterium (Candidatus Blackallbacteria) CG13_big_fil_rev_8_21_14_2_50_49_14. Next base: position 17,889 of record PFGG01000057.1, read on the forward strand.
CATAATCGGCGCACGGCTTACTTCCTGTGCCTGCTGGGCGGGCATGGGAGGCATTCCAGGGGCGGCGGGCAAGCCAGGGACACCTTCAGCTCCGGGAAGTCCGGGCATACCAGGCATACCGGGAGGGGGAGCGCCAGGGATGGCTGCGTACTGAGGAACGCCAGCGGCAAACTGTTCGGCTGCAGCGGCTTTCTTCTTGCCAAGCAAGGCACCACCGATACCGGCACCGATCACGAGACCGCCGAGACCGATCAGGATAAAGACCCACATCGGTGTCTTTTCACGGGCTTTTTCCATTTCAGCTTTCAGCTTGTCATAGACCGTGGTATCGAATTTGACCTGACGGACATAGATTTGGTCTTTGGCAGTTTCATCATAATTCACAGCCTTTTTGACCATTTCTTCAACGTCTTCACGGGTAATGGGCGGTGGGCCACCTTCAGCGGCTTCTTCACCTTCTGCCACTACCGGCAGCTCAAACTGAACAGAGATCGATTTGCGCAGGATTTCGCCTGACTGTTTCGAGAGCAGCTCTTCAATATTATTGTAGTTATAGCTGACCTGAGAATTGGTACGGTTGGTGGTATCTTGTTTAATTTCAGGATTGACAGGAGCTCCACTTGCCGGAGTTCCACCAGGTCTATTTCCATCTGAACCAGCGGAACCTTGGGTGGAACCAGAAGGCGTAGTCGCAGAGGTTTCACCCACAGTACGCTCAGCCACCTTGGTCAGCACATCCTGTCCATTGGCATCTTTCATAACCACGGGCTCATGTTTACGGGCACGGGTCTGAACACGATCAAAATTGGGAACGACTTCAGCTGTAGCTTTGACCTTGCCAGGCCCCAAGACCTGCTCAAGCATCAAAATGACTTTGTTTTCAAGCTGCTGTTCCATTTGGCGTTTGATACGCAGTTGTTCCTGCAGTTGTTTGTTGAGCTTCTTGCCAGAATCTTCGCCATACAGGCCTTCCTGACCTTCAGCCAAAACCTGACCGGCATTATCTACCACGGTCACATTGCCGGGTTTCAGGCCAGGGGTGGCACTGGCGATCAAATGGGTAATGGCCTGAACATATTCAGGCTTAAAACCACCGGCGCCATCAAATTCCAAAAGCACAGACGCAGTGGTGGGCAATTGTTCTTCAGAGAAGAGAGAAGCCTCAGGGACCACAATATTAACACGGGCGTCTTTGATACCTTCAAAACGGCCGACCAAACGGGACAAATGTCCATCACGGGCGCGTTGCAGAGCCACACGTTTTTCAAAGTCGGTGCTGATAAAGCTCTGTTTATCAAAGATTTCATATCCGACCACGCCACTTCCAGGCATGTTCTTTTGGGCCAATTTAACCAAAGCATCTTCAGCTTTGTCTTTGGGAACCCGTACAGAGGTTCCATTGTCGGCCAGTTTTACAGGAATCCGGTATTCAGTTTCCAGATAGTCCTTGGCATTTCCTGCCTCGGCCATGGGCAAATTGCGGTAAATGGTTCTGAAACCATCATCCTTTTCTTCACCATTGCCACGCATAAACAAGAAGGCCAGCAACCCAACTACCAGGACAGCAGCGCCGATCAGTACGCCAATACGTACATTCGGCGGCAAATTGCCCAGGAAGCCCCCTCCTACGGCTTGATCATCAACGGCCATTCTAAATTCTCCCTTCTCAGATTCGCTCGCTTAAGGTTCAGGTTGCTATACCTGCATATTCATCAAAGTTTGATAGGCGGTCGTGAGTTTCGTCATCACGGTAGATGCCATGGTGACCATGGTATCCATTTTTGCGCCAGCGACCTGAATGGAGTGGATATCCACGTCCTTGCCCATTAACAGGTCCGTCATCAATTTTTCACTTTCAGATTCAGCGTCATTGGTTTCTTTAATGGCGCTATTCAATACTTCCACAAACGAGGAGCGCTTGGCTGTGATCTCGTCCTTGGGAAGTTCAAAACTCATGGGCATCAGGCTTTCTTTAACCTGAAGATCTCCTGGGAAAAAAGATTGCAGTGCGGAAATGCTTCCTACAGTACTCATTTAAAAGACTCCTTATTTCCCGATTTCAAGGGCTTTGTTAATCATCGACTTGGCAGCGTTGGTTACCTGAACATTGGCGTCATAAGCACGCTGAGCGGCAATCATATCTACCATTTCCTTCACCACGCTGACATTGGGCAATGAAACATAGCCTTCCTGATCGGCATCGGGGTGACCGGGCATATAGACCACACGCAGGGGAGAGGGATCTTCAACCACCCCCTTCATGGCCACACCCCGCCCTTTGGGCTTGGAGGTTTCAGGGTCCATCATATCGTCCATAATCGCGCCAGTAATGGTATTGCCCATTTGCGCTGCGCTGCGCTCATCCCAGTCATCACCGCTTTCCATGGCATCTTGAAGTGCCTGTTGAAAAACTGGAATACGGCGGCGGAAAGGACCGCCTTCGACTGTACGGGTGCTGTTGGCATTGGAAATATTGCCTGCAATCGTATCCAGCCAGAAACGATTGGCCACCATCCCCGTGGCGCTCGTATTGATAACATCAAATAAACTCATACTGACCCATCCCCTCTCTTATCGGTTCGAAATAATGGTTTTCAAGGTACGGAACTCACCTGAAATCGAGCTGACCAAAACATTATAGAAGGAGGTGTTTTTGATCATTTTACCCATTTCAATTTCAGGACTGACATTGTTGCCGTCCTGGCGAGGTGTTCCCTTGATTTCTTCAATCTTGGGCTGAACGGCAGAAATCTGGTCTGCACGGCTCAACGATTTTTCAGCTTGTGCACGGGGGTCTAAAGGCACCCCACCCGCTTCAGAGCCTTCAAACATTTTACTGAATTTGGTGCTTCCCAAAGAGAAGCCGACGCCCAAGTCCGTTTCATAACGTTGACCTTCAAGGAAGAGCTCATCAAGGCTCAAATTTTGCAGTAACTGCTCGTTGATACTGCTGGTTTTCATTTCCTCAGTCAAGTCAGGCCCTTCATCTTTGGCGCTCTGCTTAATTCTATCCAAGGCGTCTGCAAAAGAGACTTCAGCCCCTTTAAAACCAGGGGTATTGATATTTGAAATATTATCGGCAATTACCTTGTGACGGGTGGTTGTCACATCGAGCATTTTCTCGGTAAAAGCCATCAAAGGACTGAATAAGACCATTTTGCTCCTCCTACATGGTTAAAAAATCATCTACTGATTTGCGCTTGCCTAATTTCATGCGCAACTGTTCCAGGGCCCGCTTATGAATACGGCTGACCCAAGACTCCGACAAACCCAACCGTTTGCCAATCTCATTAAAAGGCAACTGCTGAAAATAATACAGCTTTAAGGTTGTACGCTCCTGGTTCGGTAATTGTTCAATCACCCAGGTCAGGGTTTTCTGCAATTGCTCAAACTCAATATCGCGTTGAACCGAATCTGAATCACCCAACTGATTCAGCAAATTAAAACTCTCATCGCCGTCTGAGCCTGTTGGGGCATCCAGAGACAAGATATAACTGTAAGCCAAGCGTGTGACTTGGCTGAACAGGTTAGCGGAATCTGTTTCCACATCTTCCGGGTCTTCATAGACCACTTCATCCTGATTCTTCGGAGCCTTGGGCAATTTGGGTAAATTGTCCAAAATCGCTCCCTTGATATAGTAGGTTGCGAAGGTTTCAAATTTAACCCCACGTCCGGGATCAAACCGCTCAATCGCCAACAACAAACCAACTACACCATCACTGACCAGGTCGTTGAAGTCATAATGCTTTGGCAACTTCATCGACAGCCGACGGGCAATCGAACGTACCAGCGGCATATAGCGCTTTACGGCATCGCTGCTGTTCGTTGGTGCGTTGGGGACAGTACTCATTGTCTCTGCGCCCATCTAGCTCTTCGACACATCCCGATTGGTCATCTTGCCTATTTTATCATTCCCGCCTGTTCAATTTATAGATTTCTTCCATAATCTGACTCGAATTGTCTATGGAAGCGGGGTTTTCTATTTCAAAACCCTCTGTACGGGTATCCAACCGGCCCAAAGTACGTGGCGCATTCACCAAAGGATTGGCTTCAAAACCTACAGTACGGGCATCAAATTTACCGGTAATACTTGCGGCATTTTCAGGAATTGCATTCGCAATAGCTTCCTGCCCACCGGTCAATTGTTTTAACATTTCCTGGGCCAGACCAGCCCCCTGTGAAGAGGCCAATTCTTTGCCAATTTCCTGATCCATAAAGCCCATCAGCATATTGACGTGGGGTCCACTGAAGAGACCATCTTCTTCATTGCTGGAGTTTTCACGCATTTGTGAAAACATATAGGCATAGAGCATGCCCACAAAATCCTTACTGGTTTCAGCCAGATTGGGGGTACGCGCAGTAGGAGCCATGGCTGCAATAGAGTTTTCTCCAAAGCCAGTGCTGAGAGAACCTACCAAAGGTACATTATCAATCATGTGTAAGTCCTCCTATTGAATTTCCAGATGGGCATTGAGTGCGCCACTGGCTTTAATCATTTGTAAGACGGTAATCAAGTCACGGGGAGGTACACCCAGTGAATTGAGAGACTTCACCAACTGACCCACTGTAGAGCCCTTGACCAGCACCAGGGTATCGCCTTTGTGCTCTTCATAGCTGATTGAGGTATTGGTCACCGATTCAGTGGAGCCTTGAGAAAGAGGATTGGGCTGAGAAACCGTCGTGACCGCATCTACTTTCACAATCAGACCGCCATGGGCAATCGAGACAGGCCCAATGCTGACATTCTGACCAATCACAATTGTTCCGGTACGTTCATCCATTACCACCTTAGCAGCTCCATTTTGAGGAGAGAGCGTCAGATTTTCAATTCGCGCAATCAGCTCGGGAACATTGTTACGGTAAGTGGAAGTCACAAAAACCCGAACCGTAGAAGCATCTACGGCCTTGGCATTGCCCAAGAGGTTTTTATTGATTTTGTCTGACAGTTCAGTCGCCGTCGTAAAGTCGGGATTGATCAAATAAGCTTCAATATAGCCATTTTCATCCATCAAGGTCACAGGAATTTCTTTTTCAACAATCGCCCCATTGGGAATCCGACCAATGGTGGTTGCATTCTTGGTAACTGAAGCTCCCTGCTCTGTCGAAACACCAAAGCCGCCCAAAGAAATGGGCCCTTGGGCAACCGCATAGATGCGGCCATCGGCACCGCGCAAAGGCGTTTGCAAAAGAAAGCCATTCTGAAGGCTCTTGGCATCCCCCAAAGAGGAAACCGTGACATCAATCAGTTGGCCTGGCTTGGCAAAAGGAGGGATATTCACCGTGACCATCACAGAAGCAACATTCTTCGGACGCATTGAGCCTTCAGGCATCTGGGGCAAGCCAAAACGCTCAAGCATATTGACCATCGCACGACGCATATAAGGAATCGCGTTGGCAGAGTCGCCAGAACCGTCAAGACCAGTAATCAATCCAAAGCCTTGCAATTGGTTGTAGCGGGCGCCGCGGAAATTCACAACGTCTTTCACACGCACAGAAGTGGGGGGAACCACATCCATAATCGGAGCAGAACGGGCACTGGCCTGCTGCGGAGGATTAACACCCGTAGGATTTTGCTGAGCAAAAGCAGGCAAAACCAGCGTAGTAGCCAGAGCCACTGTCAGTAAGGGAAATATGCGACGGACCATGCTGAATCTCCTTATTAATTAAAGCAGGAAGTTAAAGATACGCGTCATCAGACCCGCTGTAGCACGGGCGCTGACAGGGCCTGTTCCCATGACATCGATACGCATATCTGCAATTCGGGATGAATCAACCATATTGTCGGAGGTAACATCATTTTGACGTACCACACCGGTCAGAATCATTTCATTTTCTTCATCATTGACACGGAAATTTTTATGCGCCGTAATAATCAGGTTGCCATTGGGCAAAATATCCTCGATTCGGGCAGAGACCAGGAACTGAATCACGCCAACACGGGTGGTTGACCCCAAATCATTGGCTTGCATCTGACTTTGCGCTTGGAATTGACCTTGTAACTGGGTACGGCCCGTTTGAAACCCTTGGGGAAAAGACCAACGGTGTTGGTTCTGCAATTGTTTCTGACCGATCAAAGTAGCCTGTTGACTGGCGTTGATTTTTTCCTGAACAGCAACAGTGATAATACCGCCGATGACAAATGTAGGACGACGCTCCGTAAACAAAGTCGCTGTACTGGTGTCATTCCAAATTGAGTCAGCCTGTGCAGGCATGACAACCGCCGCCAGACAAAGACCAGCCACAAGAGCTGTCTGTAAAAATTTAGTTCTCCAGTTCATTGACGAAGGCTTCCTCACTTGTATTACTTAATTTCCAGAGTGACTTCACCCTGGCCTGTTACGCGGGCCTGAACCAGTTTATTGCTGCCAAAGCTCAAAACCCGAACTGAAACCATTTGGTTTCTCAACCCGTTTTCAAGAACCTCTCCCTGAGCCATCAGGCGAAGGTTCTCATTCACAACCACCACTTTCACCTGGGCGCCCTTTAAAACCAAGGGCTGCTGCTCAAGCGCCAAACGATTCAAAACCATTCCTGCTGGAATGTCTCTGTTTACCCGGTAATCGCCCGGATTTTCTAAAACACGGAGATAATTTACAGGCAATTCAGATAGCTTTTTTTTGCTAAACTGAATACTTTGCTCAGAAAGCATCTCCCCTCTTCTGAGCGGCTTTTTAGAGATATACACCTCTGTCCAGCCATCCACTTTCAACTTCACAGGTATCGTCGCCCGATACCGATTTCCATCCATGACCTTCAGCGTTAAAATCGTTTTACCGATTAAATTCTGCAAATCACGCTCGGTCAATTCTACCGATAGATTTTTTCCTACCCGCGCCAGTTTGTCTTCAAGAGAATCGTCATTCCACAAAACCAAAACATTTTGCGGAGCAACCTCATACTGACTTTGTACGGCCTGGCGTAGCCGGTAAATCAGTTCGTCGGTCGAGTTTACACGAACTGGGGAGGCGTTGACAGCGAATGCTATGAGGCAAAATGCCAAATAAACAAAACCTCTGCTGACAAAACCTCCCCTTTCAATCATCCTCTAAAATTAACGAGACAGGTTATTGGCGGTATCCATCATCTTATCAGCCACAGTAATTACTTTTGAATTGGTGTCAAAAGCTTTCTGGGTGGTAATCAGGTCTACCATTTCTGTCACAATCTGAACATTGGAAGACTCCAAGGCCCGACCATGAATCTGTCCAAAACCATTCTGTGCAGGCTGCCCCTGTTCAGGAGAACCGGAAGCACTACTTTCTGCAAACAGGCTGTTTCCACGCGCTTCCAAGCCAGCGGGGTTGGGGAAACGTGTCAGCGTAATATTCCCCAATTGAGACAGCAGACCGGTACCAGGCTGAGTAGCCCAGAACACGCCTGTGCGATCAATGTGGAAATCAGTTGTACCAGGAGGAATGGTGATATTGGGATCCAGGGTATAGCCGTCGGCATTCACTACCTGGCCGTTATTGTTCAACTTAAACAGACCTTTACGGGTATAAAAGCGCTGACCTGAAATAGGATCCAGAACTGAGAAGAAGCCAATACCATCAATGGCCCAATCCAGATTATTATTTGTAGACTGAAGCGAGCCTTGCTGATGAACCACATTGGTACCGGCAATACGTGAACCCAAGCCATAGTGAATCCCTGACGGATTGTCTACGCTGCCTGGGCGACGGTAGTACTGATACAGAAGATCCGTGAATTCAGCATCTGAGCGCTTGAACCCTTCGGTTTGGGTATTGGAGAGATTGTTCGCGATGACGTCAATTTTAAACTTCAGCGCTTCCATCCCAGTTGCAGCAGTCCAGAGTGCATGCATATTTTTACTAACTCCTCCTAAGTCCTGTTTAAAAGTTTATTTAATTGTAACAGTTCTATTGCATTCTGCCCATTTCATTAATGGACTTATCGAGAATTTTATCCTCGGCTGCAATCACTTTTTGAGACATATCGTAGTCTTTAGAGGTCATCATTAACATGACCATTTCATTTACAATATCGACATTTGAACTTTCGAGATACCCTTGCTTGATCAGAAAGGGAGACTCGTTGGTAGGGTTGGCATTGACCGCAGGATTAGGTTGCAGTGCCTGCATAAGACGGTTGTCTGTCGGCATATCCACACCGTATTTTTTCAAGAGTTCAAAAACCTGGCTGCGATCATCGGCTTGGGTAGGCTCGTCGGTCCATTCAACCATTTTGATTTGGGCACGCACAGGCCGGGCATTGGCTGCCCCTTTTTCACGGCGATCGTAAATCCGACCGAAGCGATCGATTTCAATCGCAGAGTCATTCATGCTGGCCTGACTTTGTGTGCGTTGTGCCCCCTGATTAAGGGGTTGGTCTGTCAAAACAATGCGCTTGTCATTGATATCAAGCACATAGTCTCCGTTGATATTGACCAGTTCATTCTTGTCATTCAACAAGAAATGGCCATTGCGGGAAATGGTATAGCGCTTGGGAGCGTTCAGATCCACATTGCCTTGGGCATCGCGGGGAGGCTTCACTTCAAACTGGAAATAAGCTTTTTCGCCCATAATGGCAAGATCAAGTGCGCCACCTGTTGTTTTCAGTGTTCCTTGGGATTGCTTGACGCCAGCGTCATCAATATAAGAACCCTGCGCCAAAGGAGCCTTGGTACGGCCATCTGACATATCTACCAAGACATCTTCAAAACTATGCACAGCATAGGTTTTTTTCTTGTATCCCGTGGTTTGGGAGTTGGCCACATTCTGAGCAAAAAGATTCATTTTTTGCATCGAAGTTTCCATATTGCTTGCGGCGGTGTAAATACCCCTTAACATCTGCTCTAAAACTCCTCCAATACCATTTCAATTTGTTTTTTATGCGCCTGATCCAGGCTGTAGACAAAAACCAAAACTTCAGCTACAGCCTTATACAATTCGGGCGGAACCAAACTGCCCAATTCAAGTTGCCCCAAAGCTTTCGCCAAGGAAGGGTCGTGATACACAGGCACCTCATGCTCCTGAGCGACACGCACGATTTCTTCTGCAACCTCACCGGTTCCGGTGGCAACAACCTCAGGCGCACTTGACGCTTGAAGGTCATACTTCAAAGCCGTTGCTTGTTTTGAATTCTGTTCTGGCATTTCTGCCGGATGTGGATCACGATTCATCCACTATCTCCATCTTCAAGTGTTTAGCGTAACAAATCTGTAGCACTTCATACAAGTCCTTGAAACATTACTTAAACTGATACGTCAACTGAGAGGTCATCATCTTTACGACGGCGACGACCACCGCCCTTACGCAAAGACTGACGGGAATTGAGATCAGTGCTTTGGCCACTGGTGTTGCTGCCCTGGCTACCGCGGGCCGGAGGGATGCCTTGTTTCACTTCAATTTGTCCAGCCACCAGATAGGATTTTTGGATCATTTGCTGAATTTCTTGAATATAGGTCTCCAATGTTTTTGCTGCCACCGCATTGGGAGCATAGAGACGAACCACCATCTCACTTTGGGTATTCAGTGTAAACTGCGCGCTGACTTTACCCAAATTCTGGGGGAAGAGATTGATTTCTATACTTTGCAAAACACCGGTTTTAAAGTTTTGAGTCTGCACAACCTGATTCACAAAAGCTGGGAAATCGGAAATCTGAATCGGCACACCTTGGTTGATCATCTGAATCGCAGTCTGGGCATTCATCGCCTGCAAAGGCACGGGTGATGATTGTTTAGGCCCAGAATATTTCTCTGCTGAATTTTCAGAGCCTTGAGATTCAACTTTTTGGAGTGACTCTGGCAACTGCGGCTTGGGGGCTGAGGTCACCTTCATTTCGATCTCAGGCTTGGCCAACCCCATCTCCATACCGGCCTCATTGTTCAGCACCTCAGAAAAGGATGCGGGGGCGGAAGAGACTCCTTTTTCCAGCTCGGCATTTCCCAAAGGCGTAAATCCTGCTTGAGATGAGAATGAAATTTTGGTTGCTTTCGGCAAAGCCTTGAACTTCTCACTGCTAAATTCTGGGCGACGGAATTCAGAAACAAATGAAACAAAGGATAAAGTTTCAGACGGCTTTTCTTTCAAGGAGCCGGGTTCTGAATTTTCTGAAGCAGCATCTATAGCAGGTGAAGAACCTGACAAGACAGTTCCCTCAGGCGATTCTGCATCAAAGCTGCTTGCAGCAAAAACCATCAAAGGACTGGGAGCAGCAACTGAGGAGAAATGAATCGGCTCATTGCCTTTGGGAGCCAAAACACTTGGCTGACTTGCCTGAAACAAAGAGGGAAGTACTTGCTCCCAAGGCAAACCAGAATCCTGCTCAGGCAAAACAGAATCATTCTCTGTCAAGAGACCCAAGACATTCGCTGCTTCGACGGATGTCTCAGGCATCATTTCAGACACCATTTCCAACCACCAGGGTTTTTCTGAGACAAAAGCAGAGAGCTTGGAGATTTCAGCTTTTTCTATAGCTGGGACAGAAATTTCCCGTGTGGGGAAATTGGGAAAGAGCAAAGCAGCTTGAGACGAGGACGCTCCTTGAAAACTTTTTTGCTGTGAGGATTCTCCAGAGGCCATGCCTGAAGACAGATTTAAGTTCAAGAAGCTTGAACGAACACCGGCAACCACCCAGGCCAAAACCTGATCCTGTGGCTCAGCGACAGCCCGTGTTCCGGGCTCTTCTTTAAGAGGCTGAACAGGGGCATAGGGCAGCGCCTGAAAGAAGTCATCCAGATTTGCATAGACAGGAGCCTTTTCAGAAGTCTCGGCAGCTGAGGTTTTAAAGCCTGGACGAGATGTTTGCTCACCCAAAATAAACATGCGGATCCGTGCATTTCCAAGCACAACCTCTCTGACCGGAGCGTCAGAGACAGAAGCAGCAGGAGCATGGGCTTCAGGTACGGCAGGGGCAGCAGGAGCACTGGCTTCAGGCCCAGCAGGGGTTGCAGGAGCACTGGCTTCAGGCCCAGCAGGGGTTGCAGGAGCAGGGGCTTCAGGCACAGCAGGGGCAGCAGGAGCATGGGCTTCTGGCACGGCAGGGGCAGCAGGAGCATGGGCTACAGGCGCTGCAGGAGCACTGGCTTCAGGTACGGCAGGCGCAGCAGGAGCACTGGTTTCAGGCCCAGCAGGGGCGGCAGGAGCACTGGTTTCAGGCCCAGCAGGCGCTGCAGGAGCACTGGCTTCAGGCACAGCAGGGGCGGCAGGAGCACTGGTTACAGGCACGGCAG
>PFGG01000058.1 GCA_002783405.1 bacterium (Candidatus Blackallbacteria) CG13_big_fil_rev_8_21_14_2_50_49_14
CAGACACCCTGACGCAGCGTGAGCAGGGCTTCAAGACCTGAAAATTCCTGGGCCGGTAAAACCCATTCGATGCGGCCCCCCAAGGCCAGATCGGGTGTGATTTTCCAAATTGCGTAAAGCCCATTGCGGGGTTGCAGCCAGAAGGTCTGTGCAAAGCTTTCACCCGGCAAAGTGCTGAGATACTGCTCAAGATAATCGCCCAGAATCAAAGATTCATGTGGGGTCCATTCACCTAAAACTCTCAATCCTGCACTTAAATCACGGTTTTGACTGCCTGCCAGCAGATTGAGCATGCCACTGGCTTGAAAACCCAGTTGGGGGAGAGGGATCCAGGGCTGGCTGATGGCCTGAAGGCTGCCTGCGCCCAGCCATTTTTCTGAGCTGATCTGCAGGCCTGCGAGTGAACGCAGTCTGACGCCGCTGAAATGAAACCAATCACTGAGATAGAGATGGTCACTGTGCCAGTTTAGAGTTTGAAGACTGTTTTTGAGGGGAGGCAAAAGCAAACGGTTGAGAAACAGCGAAGATTCCTGCCAGTGCAAGCCACTGCGCAGGGTGCCTGGACCAAGCGCTCCCTGCCATTCCAGATGGCCGCGCAGAGGGTTTTCGGTTTGACTCAGCCCCAGAATCTCAGTGTTGAGAATGCCCCACTGCCGCCATTCGTGGCTGAACCCCCCCAGCCAGCCCTGGGTGGGGTGATAGTCCAAACGGGCGTATAGCCGTTGCTGGCTGTCCTGGTAAAGCCGTGAACTGCTGCCAATCGCCAGCCCCCCTTGTACCAGATTCAGACTGGGAGAAAACCAGCCTGTTTGGGCGCGAATTTCTGAGGGCAATTCTGCCGGGGGAGGGCCGACAGGTATGCTGAATTGAAGACTTGGCAAAGGGATCGGCAGTAAATTCCAGTGAACGTTTAGGGCCTGAAGATTGTCGGCCGCGCTCTCAGGGTAGAGGGTCAGGCTTTCTGCCTCAAGATAGCCAGGAATGCCTTCGGCTTCGATTTTGACCTGTTTTAAAACCCAACTGAAAGGGTTTATACTGGCCTGCTCAAAATCCAATCTGAGTTTGTGATAGCTGAGGCTGCCGTTTTGGGCTTGAAGTGCTTTGCTTTTCAAGGCCAGGCTGATTTCAGCGGCTTTTAAAATCCAGTCTGGGGTATGGATTTCAATTTCTCCCTGACCGAGCAGGCTTTGGCTGGCCTGATCCCAGATCAAATTTTGGCCTGTAATTCGGTAATCGCCTGCAAAAACGCGTGCCTGCCCTTTTAAGGAAACCAGTTTCAGGTGAGGATCGGTTTCAACTTGCTCTGCACTCAGATGAAGATCTGCGGCCTGTGCTGGCCCTGCCAAAAAAAGACAAAGCAAAAGGCCGTGCCAGAAACCTGACACAGCCTTTTTCAAAATCTCAGTAATCAGAAATTATAACGGCTATACACCGCCAAATCATGTGCCATAAAGCGGCCTGAGAAAAATGCGCCTTCCATCAGAGCATTGTATTCCACGACCAGATCGAGGTGGCTGCCCATGATATTGCGGAAAGGAGCAGAAACGGTGAAACCAGAATCTTTCAGCACCTGGTATCCTTTTTCAGTACCCAAGGTATCACCAAAGGATTGACGCACTGCGAAAAGAATCTTGGGAATGCTGCCGCCAAAATCTGGTAAGGAGACATAAGCGCCGGCATTGGCTGCAGCAAAGCTTTCGCTGGCAAAATTGCTGAGACTGCGCAGGGCGACCTTGCCGCCAAGCCCCAAATCCACACCACTGCCTGCGATATTGTTGGCGAATACACCCACCGACCCCATATCGTAGCCGATAAACGAGGAGTTGATCTGAGCGGTTGCGCCCAGGGCGTTGGTGCCGATATCCACCACGGCGGAAACTTCTTTACGGGTTCCGCTCAGAGCGAAAGCCGCATCGTTCCAATAGTCCATGCCATGAATGCCCAGACGGACGGGGAAGGTATCATTGCCAATCGGACGGCCCAGATCGAGTTCAACACCTACCACGCCATAGCCATCATTCATATCAGCAGGTAAATCCAGCACGTTGGAACGAATCCGGCTGAGGCGGTCAAGGTTGCCCACCAGGGCATCGGCATTGATCAGGGTGCCAAAGGTATTCCCGCGTGAAACCGCGCCAATGCCTGAAAGGTTGCCTTGAGAGGCGACCAGACGGCTGGTATAGAAAGAACCATTGTTGGCACCGAAGAAAAGACCCAGGGGGCCCCATTTGAAGTCAACAGAGACCGAAGGCGAAGAGGCTTGGTTATAGCGTTTGGAGTTGGGATCCACACGGCTGGCGTTGATATCACCGACCCAGAAACGGGAGACGGAATTGTTATAACCTGTTGCACTGCTCTGTTGGCCTTGGTTGACGGTGGAGATTTCATCTCCGCCCCAACCGACCAAGCCGTAGCCGTGCCCTAACCAGGCTTCTCCACTGAAGTGGTTTTTAAAGCTGGTGCCAGGATTAATCGCTTCGCTGAAATTATACAAACCAAATTTGATATTCATGGTGGGGGCGTCACCGCCCTCGCCGAGATTGAATTTTTGGTTGACGAAGGATTTGTCGACATAAACGGGAGAACCCATAAAGCCTTCTGCACCAAAGTGACCGCCAATAAAGACGGCCTGCTGGCCGCTGGTGGTGCCTAAAAAGCCACCTTCATCTGCAATGAAACGGCCTGAATAGCTCAGGTCTTTCATGACATTGGCATCAAGATTTAAAAAGGTACGCACGCGGAAGGGGAAACGATCGCGGCGGGTGATAAAGTTGCGGGCAGGTGAATTGACTTGTTCTTTATCGGGGTTGCTGTTAAACAGAGGAGAAGAACTCAGGGTTGAATCCGTGACAGCCATGCGGTCACGGTAGCGTACTTCTACAGCACCACTGAGTTTTACCGAATCCATTAAATTCACTTTTTCTTCCAGGCGGTTCAAACGGCCCCTGAAAGAATTGAGTTCTTCACGGAATTCTTTTTGCAGAGCAGCAATGGTTTCAAGGTCTGTGCGGTCGATATCTATCGGGGGGCCGCCCTTGTTGACGCCTGCGGCGGCAATCATTTCTTCCATGCGGGTCATCACACGGTAAAGTGCTGCCGCGAATTCATAACGGGTGAGGGTGCGGTTGCCCCGAAAGGTTTTATCGGGATACCCTTCGAGAATCAGATATTTTTCAGTCAAGGCCTGAATGGCCTGATAGGCCCAATGTTCTGGGCTGAGATCGCTCATTTCATTGGTGGGAATAAAGGCTTGGGCCATTGGAGTATAACTGGCGAATGCCAGTGTAAAGGCCAATGATGCGCCCAATAAAGCTGCTTTGCGAGATACCATGCGTTACTCCTTATCCTGTTTCGTTGCTCGGCCTGGGTATGGTCTCCCCCGGGAGAAAGTTCAGCAGGGTGTGATTGAGATATGAAAAATCCCCATTAAACACATTGTAACGGCATTTTGTGGTTTTGCAAGCACACCTTTCACAAGCGGATGCTGAACATTGCTTTCAATTCAGGGGTATCCATGAAAAAAAATAATTCTCCTGATGACGCAAATAGGTTTTTAAATTTGCTGCAAGCGCGCCAACGCTTTGGGTAAACAGGTCAGAAGTTCCCGAATCGATACGCAGGCTTCAGGCCATTCTGTCACTGCCAGATCCGCCGCCAAACCATGCCAGTAGACCCCCAGTAAAGCGGCTGCTTCTGGCGGGTAGCCCTGGGCCAAAAGGCCAGCCAGCAGACCTGCCAGAATATCTCCGCTGCCTCCACGTGCCAGGGCTGGGTTGCCACTGGTATTGACCCAGCAGCGCCCATCGGGGGTGCCAATCAAAGAGCGTGCCCCTTTGAGGATATGCGTGCAGTTGAATTGGTTCGCACCCTGATGCAGGGCTTGCAAACGGTTGGCTTGAATTTCGGCTGTAGAGGTCTGCAGAAGCCGTCCCAATTCGCCAGCATGGGGTGTGATCAGGGTGGGGCTTTGGAAGTCCTGGCTGGTTTGGGCAAAATGGTTGAGCCCATCGGCATCCAAGACCAGGGGGCAGGGCATGGCACAGAGCAGTTTCTGCACCAATTCGGTCGTTTGCGGAGCAAATCCCAGACCCGGGCCCAGCAAAGCCGCGTCTGCCCGCAGCAAAAGTGTGCGCAGGTGTTCCAGAGACTCTGGGCCGAGAAACCCGTCTGAGTCGGGCAGAGGAACCACCAGGGCCTGTGGCACCTGTTGCGCGACCTGGGCCTGAATGGAGGCCGGTACACAGGTATAGACCAACCCAGTCCCTGCTTTGAGAGCCGCTTCTGTGGCAATCACGGCTGCACCGCTCATGCCCAGAGAACCCGCCACGATGACCAAACGGCCATAGCTGCCTTTGTGGGAATTTCGGCGACGGGGAGGGGGAGCCAGACTGGCTGCCAAGGGCAGGTCGAGCAGATGTCCACCCGGTACGGCGGCACTGTAGGCTGGGGGAATGCCAATATCGACCATTTCCAACTGGCCCGTATAATCCAGGGCGGGATCCATCATCAGGCCCCATTTGGGCAGTCCACAGGTCACGGTCAGTTCAGCCCTTAGGGCCAGATCGCCCAGGGGCACACCGCTGTCACCATGAATCCCAGAGGGGATATCAATCGCAACGATCGGGAGCGGAACCTGATTCAGATATTGAATGACCTCGGCCCAAATCCCGCTGATCGGGCGGCTCAGCCCCACGCCAAAAATACTGTCAATGATCAGCGTTGCTTCTGAAAGCTGGGTTCGCCAAGTGGGATTCGCTTCCAGAGGGTGCACGGGTAAGCCCAGTTTTTTCACGATCTCAAGTTGTTTTAAATTATCAGGGCTGCGTTTGCTGGTTTCTTCCTGAATCCAGATTTCAACGGGTATTCCCTGGCCTTGCAACATGCGTGCCAGGGCCAGACCATCGCCGCCGTTGTTGCCACTGCCGACCAGAATATGCACCTGCTGAAGGGCGGGGCTGAAGTGTTCACGCAGGGCGGTCAGTACGCCCAGGGCTGCTCTTTCCATTAAAACAAGCGAAGGCAGGCCCAATTCCTGGATCGTACGTTGATCGAGGCCTTGCATGGTTTCTACGGAGACAATGCGCATGGGGGAGGGTTCCTCTACTCTTTGATCTTTCAGCTCATTTTAGCGGATCAGGGCTGAAATTCATATTTTTCAAGCAAAGTGACAATGGATTGCTTGTTTTGCCTCTTGGCGAGCCCAAAAAAAGAAAAAGGCAGGAAATTTTCCTGCCCGATAGCGTAGAGAGTAAAAAAGAAACTTGTGTTTAGTAGCGGCGACCTTGGGTCGCTGCTGTTTGGGGGACGGGAGCATAGCCAGCGTTTCGTTGCGGTGCTGCATAGCTTCCGTAAGCGGGGGTGGTGCCATAGCCTGCGCCATAGCCAGGGGTGGTACCGTATCCGGAACCTGCACCATAACCAGCTCCTGTTCCGTAGGGGTCACTGTAACCGGTTCCATAACCAGGGGTGGTACCATAGCCTGCGCCATAGCCAGGGGTAGTGCCATATCCGGAACCATAACCCGCACCGTAGCCAGCTCCTGTTCCATAGGGGTCACTGTAACCGGTGCCGTAGCCAGGGGTGGCACCATAACCGGTATTGTAGCCAGGAGTTGCACCATAGGCGGGGTTAGCGCCAGGAGTACCTACTCCACCGGGAGGGCCAAACTTAATAATTTTGCTGTCTTTATTGCTGGTGCCAAAATCGGCGACGTAGACATTGCCAGATTCATCAATTGCAATGCTGCTGGGTTGGGTTGCATTGTGGGCAAAGCTGGAGAGCAATTGTCCATTCATGCTGAAGCGTTTGATTCCGCCCTGTTCCAGTACATAAATATCTCCTGTGCGGCCATCGCCAGCTACGTCGATGGGGTTGACCACGCCTTGCATGATGACGTCACGGGGACGACCGGTCATATCCACCACTGCCACGCGGGGACCTGAGATAAAGAAAACTTCGCCACGGCTATTGGCGCCAAGGCCAGCTGAAGCCATCAGGCCCTGCATAGGCGCCCGTGAATTTCCGCTCATATCACCGCGCTCGAGCATGCCATTGGCGGCTACGAAGATACCATTATTGGTGCCTGCGATATCCATACCGCCGGCCCCTTTTAATTCTTTGATTTGACCACCGGAGGTGCTGACAGAATAAAGACCTTTGTTGCCGTCCAGAGCGAAGAGATTGCCGCCTGCGAGGGTGACTCCTTGCAGGGTGCTGTCGAGTTTGTGGCTCAGACCCAGCAGGCTGGAGCCGAGGTCTTTCCAATTTTTGCCTGTGGAGGCATCCATTTTGACGACGGTGCCTTTTTTCATGAGGCCTTTGGCATCGACAGCGGCGATATAAATGCTGCCACCGCTGACAGCAATGCCACGGGCTTGCCACTGATTCAGCAAAGAATCCTGATCCACTTCATATTGAGCAATGCTGGGATTGGGGGCTTGGGTGGGTTGACCTACGCCAGGATAGGGTTCAGTAGGCCCAGAAATCGGGGGGGTAGAAATCGGGGTGGTATCAATCGGAGGCAGCGGGTCTGTTACAGAGGGAGGTTGGGTGACGGGAACGTCAGGGGTCACACCGGGAGCCCGGCGACCACAGGCGGTCAGACTCAAACCGGCCAGAAGCAGGCAAATGGTGAGGGCTGACTTTTGACTCCGTTTCATAATTGACTCTCCTCTTGTATAGAACTCGCTACGCTTGATAGAAAGGTTATCCTGAGAAGATCGATTTAACTTGCGCTCATACGTTTAAGAGGTGGTTAAGTTGATCTGAATTTTAAATTAATTTTCTCAAACTCAACAATCTTCAAGTTCACAGGCTTCATTTTGTGTTTCAAATTCGAGGGTGAGATGTTCAATGCCATGTGTGCGTGCCAAGGCCCGAATTTTTTGTTTGAGCTGAAGACTTTCACTGGGAGAGAGGGTTTGAGCCTGAACCACATGCAGGGTTAAGACATTGTATTCTCCGTCCAAAGACCAACTGTGCAGATCATGGACTGAAAAGATATCTGGCAGTTCAAGCAAGGCAGCTCTTAACTCGTCAAGATCGACGCTGCTGGGAATCATCTGCAGGAGGATGCCCAAATTGTGGAATAGGCTGCGCAGGGCATTGCTGCTGATCCAGAAGGCGATCAGGATAGCCAGCAGGGGATCCAGCCAATACCAATGGGTCAGGTACATCAGGCCTCCCCCCCCTAAAACGGCAGCCCAACCCAAGACATCTTCGAGCAGATGCAGGAGAATGACTTTTTCATTGGCCGAATGGCCTCCCCGTAAACGCCAGACGGCAAAGCCATTGACGCTCAGGCCTAAAATGGCAAGTCCCACGATACCCGGTGTGTTTAAGGCTGTGGGTTCACTCCAGAGTCGTGGTACGGTTTCTCGCAGAATCAGCAGGGAGCCTCCCACCAAAATCAAGCCATTGATCACAGCGGCCAGGAGCGAAAAGCGTTTGTAACCATAACTAAAGAGCCGGTCGCGTTTTTTACCTGAAAGTTTTTGAAAATACCAGGCCAGGCCCAAGGCCAGACAGTCACCAAAATCATGCAGGGCATCGGCGAGAATCGCCATGCTGTTCAGCAGCAGGCCCCCAGCAATTTCAATCAGGGCAAAGCTCAGGTTCAACCAAAAAACAATTCCCAGGCGGGTGCTGGCCGGGTCTGCATGTTCGTGGTGGGCGTGATCTGAATGGGCGTGCATGGCTGAATTCTCCTGCTTTCTAGTATACCGTGTGTATCTCTACTTAACACTTTGATAACGAACGCTTTTTTAACAAAAAGAAGCAAAAACAAGCAAAAATAGCCGAATTAATCTTGTCATGAAAATAAAAACAGGTTAAATTGTAATTGTGATTCGGAATTGAATTTTGTAAAAAATAAAGGTAAGATTTCTAATCATGTGAAAATTAATAATTATTGCTTTAAAATATCAAGGAGAATTTAAAAATGGCTTCAAATAATCAAATTGTGGTAATTGGTCGTGTTGGGAATGCAATCGCAGAAGAGTTGAAACACCTCAGCAATGGCAGCACTGTCGCTGAATTGCGCTTGGCGGTTCCGCGTCATGGGAAATCAAGTGATGGGCAGGAGATTACCGATTGGATCAACTGTAAGTTTTGGGACCGCCAGGCTGAAATTCTTTCGGACTATGTCCACAAGGGCGATTTACTCAGTGTGACGGGCTCTTTGCGTGTGGATCATTGGGAAACCCCTGAGGGCAATCGTCGCCAACGCTACTATATTCAGGCTGAAAACTTTCAGATGTTGGGGGGCCGTCGCCGCCAGAAAACGACTCAAAATGAGAGCGAGGCTGCTGCCGCTTAAATTGGGGAGGCTCTCTTTTTTTAGAAAATATTTTTACAAAAAAGTAATTTTTAGGGAACTCTGAGACCTGAAAAACCATCTTTAAGAACAGGCCCGCTTTCCCCGGCGGGTTGACCCTGACCCCGCTGCAAACGGATTTCCGTTTGCAGGTGTTGCACCTCCTCGTCCCGCATTGGCCTTGAGTCAATGCGGGTTTTTGTTTAGCGGCCCCCAGCAAGATAAAATTGAGCAATCGCCTGCCAATTCCGGGTGAGGTAAATCTGTATCAATCCAGCCTGATCAAGTGTTGCCAATAGTTGCCGATCCTGAGACAGGGCCATGGAGTGTAGGGGAAAAGCGCCTCTTCCTTTCAGCCTTTTGAAAGATTGTTTGGCGTTGAGATCCCAGATCAGAGGGCTGGTTCCTTGCGGTACAATTTCAAAATGCTCAAAAAAGAGGGTTTCAATTGGATTCTGAGGTGCGAAGACACCCGGGATAGTCAGGGTTTTGCTCAAATAAGGAAAAACCCCTTCCCTTGAGAGAGTGAGACCTTCTTTTGTAAAAAATTGACCCGCAAAGGCAAAGCCTTCAGAATGTTTTAAATCGGGCGAATCCAATTGAAGCGGAGTTTGCAGATAATGCTGAGTCTGAAAAAAAACTTTTTTTTCTTTTAAAATCTGAGGGTGTTCTCCCAGTACTTTGCCGCTGGGGGCATCGATCCAGAGAGATTTGTCTTTGAATTCAAGCAGTAATTTATTTTCTATTTCCTGGTAATGAGAAACCTTCTCAAATTGATACAGTGTTTGGCCTGATTGAAAGTTTTGAACATAAAAGGTACTTGTATAGGGATAATGGGTATAGACCCGTAGACCATCCCGAGACAGGTGTGAATATCCTTCCCCTTGTAAAAAGGGTTTTAGACGTCTTTCAGGCTGAAGTTCCCAGGTATAGTCTTTGGTCATCAAATAGCGGCAATCAGCGGTCACGGTATCGAAAAAATACCCTCCTATTTGGTCTAACTGTCCCGCTGCAAAAGAACGTTTTTTCTGGGTAAGAGGATTCCAGCTATACACTTCACGCCTTTCTTCGAGCATGATACTGGGGTGGGCATCGGGATTGGGATCAGGAACATAAAATTGTAGGATCTGATCCATCCAAATACTTTGGTCTGACTGAAAACAAAAAAGCAGTTGATCGTGGGTATCGCCTGTATTATCACCGGTTTCTATTTTTAAGGCTTGACCCACAGGGCGCTGGGTATGAAGATCTACGAGCAAAAACTCATGGCGACTGTTTGGCCTCAAATCGGCACTTTCCCTCAATACCCCTAAATAGTGTTTGTTGGGTGAAAAGCGAAGCGTGGCCTGAGCAAAATAGTGAGCCATGGGCCACTGACCCAGACGTTTGGGTTTGCCTTCAGCCAATTGCCAGAGTTCATATCCTTTTTGGGGTATTTTCAGCATGACTTTTTGACTGTCTGGCGAAAACCAAAGCAATTGTGTCTCTTCAGGCCATTTTGCCAAGAGCTTTTCTGAACTCAGCTGAATCAAGCCCAGATATCTGTCATGATAGGCTCTACGGGCAATCAACCAACGGTGATCTGGAGAGACATTCCCTGAATCTGTTTCTCCGCCATACTGAACCCCAAAGGCATAATCTTGAAGTTTGGAAGGTGCTAAAATGCGTTGCTGTTTTTGATCTTTAAAGCGGTAAGACGTGCAGAAATTTTCTGAATGGATACTGATCCCTTCTTGGCTGATTAAGAACGGGCTAAAAGGTGAACTGCCAGGAAGCTCTTTCAGAAGTTTCAGGCTGTTGCCTGGATTTTGCCATTGATAAACCCGAACACCTTCATTTTGATAGCGATACCGAACGATGGTTGGATAGGGTTGACTCTGAATCATGGTTTGGATTTGATAGCTATCTGGCTCAAAGGTCTGAGTATATTTTTGCTTGGTTTTCCAATTCCACTGAATCAGATAATCTCTGGATTTTTGAAAATGGTTGGGTGTATTAAAGGCATAGACTGTTGGCTTTTGAGCATCCCACACCACCCGATGAAAATTTCCCAAGGGATCTTGGTTTTGTGCCAATAATTGTCCTGAGTTTAAATTCCAGATTTTGATCAGATTGGGTTTCAACAGGCCGGCTACCCACTGACCATTGGGCGAAATCTGAGCTTCTGAGATTGGGCCTTCTTCAGCATGAAAACGCTGGATGATTTGATTGTTTGTATAGTCCAGCAAAACCGCTTCTTGGCCCAGAATGCCCAAAAGTTGGGGTAAAGAAGGATGCAGGGCTGTAAAGGTCTCAAATTGAAGCGGATAAGGCCAGGGAAGATATTTGGCCTGGGCCGGAAAACAGAGGGCTAAGATGCAGGCTGAAATGAACCAAATGAACTTTCTCAAGCTATACAACGCTTTCTTACTTACATGCCTCAATAGGCG
Source organism: bacterium (Candidatus Blackallbacteria) CG13_big_fil_rev_8_21_14_2_50_49_14 (assembly GCA_002783405.1). Classification (NCBI taxonomy): domain Bacteria; phylum Candidatus Blackallbacteria; species bacterium (Candidatus Blackallbacteria) CG13_big_fil_rev_8_21_14_2_50_49_14. The sequence goes on from PFGG01000058.1 coordinate 10,744, forward strand.
ATGCCGACGCGCTGGTTGATAAAGGCGCGCTTTGTGATTTCGGCCAGGATAAAATCGGCAACATCTTCGACAAAAATTTGTTGCCCGCCCTCTGGAAAATAATTTGCGAGTGTACGGTAGTTTCCGGTGCGTACGCGTTCTGGCATGGTAGGGGGGCAGACCATTGTCCATTCGCGATCACTGTTCTTCAAGAGTTCAAAAACGCGGAAATAGTCTTCTGAAATAGGTTTGAAAAAAGCAGGAAAACTGGGGCTTTCCATTTTCAATTGGGTTTCTGTCTCCTGCAAAATACCGGCTCCACCTACGGCGATAATTCTGGGCACCCCTGCATTTTGCATGGCTTCAAGCATAAACAGCACTGCATCTGACATCAGGGTGATTGGGGGGGGCATTTGGCTGACGCCCAAGGCAGACAGAATCAGATCATGGCCGGGAATGGCGTTTTCAATGGTCTCAGGGTCTTCTGCATCGCCCAGGATCAGCTTGAGCGCTGGATGTTGAAGTTTCAGTTTCTCTGGTTTGCGAACAAAAGCGCTGATTTCGTGGCCCGCCTCTAAACCATAGGCAACAAGCTTTTGACCCAGTCTTCCACTTGCACCAAAGACCAGAATTTTCACGTTGATTTCCTTTGCTGTTTTTGCTGAACTCAAGAAAATCTTAGCATATGCGCATGTGCTTCCTGCTTTTGCCGATTATTTTTCTTGAACGGGTTAGATTTTTCAGTGCTTTAAAACCCGTGATATAGTGAGTTTTAACGGAATTTTGAGGAGCACCTGCTATGAAAATTTTGAGTCTGATTCTACCTTTGGCTTTTGCTTGGGGAGGAGAGGCACAAACTCCTGAGCAACGCTTGGCCGCGATGATTGGCCCAAGCCAAATGCAGGTTGTTCAAAACTATCGCAAAGCTTATAAAACGGCCTATACCCTACCGCAATGGAATGCGCTTTTGAAACAGGGCCGTCAAATGGAAGAGACGCTTTCCAAACCCCTTTCAGCCCGCTACGAATCCTGGAATCAAAAAGGGCCCCAGCCTGATTTCAGCTGGGTGGAACCCCTGGTTCCGGGCATGAAAGTAACCTATCAGGCCGAGGGCACGGTTCTGATCATGGCCTTGGATTATACAGCCTTCGCCAAACTGGCAGCTCGAACACCTGAACCTGCGGATGATCAATTGGTGTCATTGCTGATCAAAGCCCAAGGGGATCATGCTTCTCCCTGGCCCAATTGGTTTATGCGTACCTGGGATTATGGGGGCTGTACCCAATTGGGTACAGGCCTGCATCTCGAGATTCTGAAAGAACTCCAGCGCCAGCAAAAAACAGCTCCTTTTTTTCAAGCGGAGTTGAAACGGGTGCGCGAAGACCTTTTTCGCGATTTTGCCCAAATCCGCTCCTTTTGCCAGCCCCAAGCCAAGGTTTTAAAAGAGGTCTCTGCGCTGATGGCTGTTCCAGGTTTGAGCCTTGCTGAACAAAAAACACTGAAGGGGCTTCAGACTGAATTAAAAACTTCTAAAAAAGCTGAATACAATTGTCTGAAAGAAATGAGCAATTGTCGTTTTGGGCAATAGTTTTCTCAAGCGTTTGGCTGAGTTTTTCACGGTTTTGCGTCTGCAGCCAGCCTTTGTGATTCGCATTGATCGAGAGGCTGCTTTTCTGGATGGGGGGCAGGTCGATCCTGTTTTTTTGCGCGGCTGTTCTGAAATTGCAGCGCTTTATCAACTGCAAGGGGGTTTGGTTTTGGGATTATCACGCCCAGGGCGTATTCAGCTTCAGTTTCGTGAAATCCCCGAAGGCTGCCAGCAGAATTTTCGCAATCTTTGGGCCAGTCTTTAAAATATGTGTGAATCTATCTTTTTGAAGGTTTTTTGGATTTTTTTTGGATATTATTCCTGTCTTAACCTGAGCGTTATATTCTTGTAAAAAGTTTTGGGTATTGTACTTGGGTGTCTGGTACGGTGTGCAAAAAGCACAAATAACGGGCGCACCGACAGAATGGCCAAATTCTGAAAACTACGCACTCAGGCAGGTATTGAATGATTCTGGCAAGATAAGCACTTTTTTTCTTCTTTTTTTCGCATCAAGATCATGCAAGAAAGGAAATTTTCCGAGAAAAGCAAATTTCTGTAAAGTGAATTTCTGTTTTTCGTCTGTGAAAGCGCCGGATACTCTGGCTTAAAACCTGATTCAGGGAGTGAGCTCAAAGAATCCGGTGCTTTTCATTGAAGCGGTTTTGCCCGATTCTGAGTCTGAAATGGCATACTGGAACCATGCAATTTCCATTTCAATTTAAGTGCCCAGTCTGCCATACCCCCTTGAATCCAGAGGGGCGTTCATTTTTTTGCCCGCAACGGCATACCTTTGACCTTGCCAAGCAGGGCTATCTCAATCTCTTGTTGGCCCAGAACAAGCGCAGCCGACAGCCCGGCGACAGCGATGAAATGATTCAAAACCGGCAGAAATTTCTAAACGCGGGCTATTACCGCAGTCTGGCTGAGGCCGTGGTGGATTTACTCCAGGCCCTGTCAGCCCAAAAAATTCTGGATATGGGCTGTGGCGAAGGCTATTATCTTCAGGCTTTGCGTTCGGGATTGGGGCCTCAGACTGATTTGGCGGGTGTAGATATCTCAAAATTCGCAGTTTTGCAGGCCGCCAAACGCAAGCTGAATGCCCAATTGGCTGTGGCCAGCAGCTATGCCCTGCCTTTTTTTGAAAACGGTTTTGATACCCTGCTTTCTATCTTTGCCCCGCTCAGTGCTTCAGAAGCCTTGCGTCTGCTTCCTGCCGGTGGACGCGTTCTCATGGTCGGGCCAGGCCCGATTCATTTGCAGGGCTTGATGGCTGAGATCTACCAGGAAGTGTTTCTGCACCAGGGCAATTTTGAAGTGCTGGAGGGGGCTGCTGAATTTAAATTAGAGCAGCAGCTTGAAGTGCGTTCTCAGATCACGGTTGCGGGCGAGGATATTCTACCGCTTTTGACCATGACCCCCTATTATTTTCATACCCCTCTTGAACACAAACACAAACTGATGCAATTGCCCCAGCTTGAAACGCCGATTGATTTTGAATTGCGGGTTTATCAACGCCTTTGAGTTTTAGCGCGGGCTGCGGGCGATGCTGATTTTCCGCAACAGGCTTTCAAAGAGAGTGTCAGGTAAAACTTTGCGCAGAAACAGTCCGATCTTTGCGTCTTTGCCTACGGGATAGCGCAAACGGGGATGGGGCGAATTGAGTATTTTGAGCAGGGTTTCGGCCACGGCCAGGGGGGGAATTCCTTTGCCTGAGATTCTACCCAGCAGGTCTTCAAAGGCGGCAAAGACTTCACTATAATCTTTCAAACCCTGTTCAGGGATTTGGTTTTTTAATTCGCTGAACAGGTGTTGCGATTTAATGAAAATCGGGGTTTGAACCATGCCAGGCTGAATCAGGCTGCAGTCAATTTTCCAGGGAGCCAGTTCATGGCGCAGGGATTCAGTTAACGCTTCAAGTGCGAATTTGGAACTGCAATAGGGAGATAAAAAGGGCGTAATGATTTGCCCGTTGACCGAAGAAATATTCACAATTTTTCCGGGAGAGCCCTGTCGCAGCAGGGGCAGACAGATTTGTATTCCCTGAATCACCGCAAAAAAATTGACTTCGAACTGTTGTCTGAATTTTTCAAGCGGTAGGTATTCGATCGGCCCACCCAAACCGATACCGGCATTGTTGACCAAAGCGAAAAGGCCGCTTTCAGGGTTTTCAGAAGCTATTTTCTCGACCACGGCCTGCCAGTCTTGTGTTTGGGTGACATCCAGACGTACGGGCAGAATCCTTGCTTCGCTCTGGGCTGGCAGATCACGGTAACCCGCATAGACCCGATAGCCCCGGTCTGCCAGATGCAAGGCACAGGCCGCGCCGATGCCTGTTGAGGCACCTGTAATCAAAACAGCAGGTAAAGCAGACATGAAAAACCCCCTTTGGGATCAGACTCTAAAATCGCTCTCTTCGCAGCGCTTTTTTTGCGCTTCTCTTGCTGGAGCAGAAGCCTGATTGAATTCTACCTCGCCAGATTCAGAACTGGATTCTGGCGGAGCATGAAAAAAGGCCCGCTGCAGAAAACGAAGCCCAGCAAAAACCTGTTCTACTCTTTGTTTGGAGAGTGTGCCAATATAGTCACCCAACTGCGTTTTGGGGATACTTGAGAGCTGTGAAACCACGATGACGCTTTGTTTGGGCAGATTGCCCTCCTGGGCTTCCAGTAAAATATTGCCTGGTTCATTTGCGCGTTTGAGTCGGGTGCTGAGCGCGCAAACCACTACGGTTTCAATTCTACTCTGATTCAGGAGATCGTCCTGAACAATGAGCTGTGGATGCAGTATGCCCCTTTGGGTTTCGCTGTCTTTTTCGACCACAGCCCAATAGAGATCTCCCTGGTGAAGCGAGCGCTGAGGGGCGGGTGGTTTGACGGGCTGTCTCAGCGCATGAATATAGGCCTGAACCGCTTGCTGCTGTTCGCGGGACAGGTTTTCAAAATCATGGAGCCAAGGGGTATCTGAATGCATCTTATTTCTCCTTCTTTATCTTATCAGAACCTTTTTCGCTTTTTTTGAGCAGGGCTGCGTCTCTGTTGGGGGATCTGCTAATCTGAACGTGAAAGAAAGGATGGGATCTATGTTTGATTTTTTAAAACGTTCTTTGCTGCTGACGGCTTTGCTTTTGGCCTGTGCGCAACCGCTGGCTGCCCAGCCTGGCTCCCCTGCACTTTCGGTGATGGTTGGAAATACTGAAATGAATGAGGCCTGGATTTGGGTGCAGACCCCTCAATCGGCGCAGGTCAAGGTGCTTTTTCAGGCCGAAGGAACTTCTCAGAGCCAGCAGACGGGGGTGTATCAAACCCTTGAAAAGGACTATTTCAGCGTCAAAATTCCGCTCACAGGTTTGAAACCTGAAACCCACTATCTTTACCAGATTGAGATCAATGGCAAACTTCAAACCCTGCCCTATGCTGCCCGTTTTCGTACCCAACCCCTCTGGCGCAACCGCAAGGCGCCTCCCGCGCTTAAACTTGCGTTGGGTTCCTGTGCTTATCTCAACGACCCTGAAGCGGATATTCCTGGCTATGAGGGGCTGGGTGGGAATTATGAAATTTTTGAATCAATTCGCAAGGCCCAGCCTGACTTTATGCTTTGGATGGGCGATAATGTCTATCTGCGGGAGCCTGATTTCTTTTCAGCTGATCGTTTGAATAAACGTTACCGGCAAATGCGTGAATTGCCTGAAGCCCGTCCTTTTTTAGCTGCAATTCCTCAGTACGCGATTTGGGATGACCATGATTATGGCTCCAATGATTCAGATCGCAGTTACCGGCTGCGCACTGAAATTTTGGATATTTTCAGGCATTATTGGCCCAACCCGGCCAGTGGCCAGCTGGAAGGCGGGATTTATACCCGCTTTGAATGGGGCGATGCTGAATTTTTTCTGACAGACAACCGCTATTTCAGAGCCCCGTTTAAACTGAAGGATCCCAACAAGGATTTCTTTGGGCCGGCACAATGGGCCTGGCTGAAGGACAGTCTTTCCAATAGCGTTGCCACCTTTAAATTTATTGTGGTGGGCAATCAGGTGCTGAATACCCAGACCCCCAGTGAAAATTTTTACAGCTACAGGCGTGAATTTCAGGATTTTTTAAACTGGCTGGAACAATCCAACATTCCAGGAATTGTTTTGCTCAGTGGCGATCGCCACCATGCCGAGTTGCTTAAACTGGAAAGACCCAAGACCTATCCCCTGTATGAATACACGGTTTCGCCTTTGACGAGCAAGGCCTATCCTCCCTTTGCTGAAGAAAAAGAATTGGCAACTCGGGAACCCGGCTCTTTGATTGAGGCGCGTAACTTTGGCCTGATTCAGATTACAGGGCCAGCGGGACAGCGCGTGCTCGAACTGCAAACCCATGCTTCAGACGGTAAAATACTTTGGCAACGTAAAATCACACAGCAGGAACTCACGCCTTTGCCATGATTGCTGAGCCTTTTTTGCTTGCTCCTCTCTTGTTTTGAAAATCTTTGCTGAATGTATGACCCGTTTCAGAAAGAAAACCTTTACGGATTTTGGTCTGTACTTGTTTGGTTCTCCAATTGATTGAGCAGGGCTTGCAGGCTGAAATCGTATTTTTTGCGGGCTGGATTGGCAAATTTAGAAAAGCTGCGAAAGTCGATTTGCTCCCAATTACCCGTGCTGAAATGCTTGAGATAGACGTCAATATTCCGGCGATCGAGAATCTGCATACGCAGGCGCATTTCCACGGATTCTTTGGCGAAATCCAGACCATGAAAGGTATCATAGAGCATGACTGCGGCCCAGGCTCCCTGCATAAAATGTCCTCCCACGGTGGCATCCATCAGTCCGTGTTTGACAGCCTGTAGGCCATCGGCGGTCCAGTCTACGCCACCGGTGATCACGTCCTGGCCGGGTCTCAGCTTCATTTCGCGCAGTGCATCGACCGCTCCCAGTGCCATCGGGTCGTTGGCGGCCCAGATGACTTTGATACCTGGGGGAAATCTTTCAAAAATCTGGCGGGTTCTGAGCCTGGCCTGATCCCGGTTCCATGCGGCCGAGATCATGTCTTGAAGCACTGCATCCTCACGATCCCGGATGGCGATATTTAAACCTTTGATACGATCACTGGAGGCATTGGAAAGATGCTCGCCTGCCAGACCGATAATTTGGATTCTTTCTCCCAGGCCCTCTTCATTTTTCAGGCTTTGTGCCCGTTGAAGCAAACGGTTGGCCAGGTCAAAACCGGCCTCTTCGTTTTCGGGTAAAAACTCACCCAGCCAGTATTTAAAGCTTTCACGGGGCTTGCCGACCCGTTTTAAATCGGCCTCATCCAGCCCGGTATCGATGATAAAAGCGGGAGTTTTTGTTTTTTCTGCCAGTTCAAGAAATTTCAAAGCTGTTTTTTTAAAATTCTGAAAAACAAGGCCTTGCACTTTGTTTGGGCCAGAAGTGGCTTCTTTCAATTGTTTCAAGGCCAGGTCTGCGTCATCGTGGGCATAATAGACCCGCAGTTCCATGCCCAAGTCGTGGCAGGCAGCTGCCATGAAGTCGCGAAACATGGACCAGAAGGTATCATCGGCTTCACGGGGCGCGAAAAGTGCCAGGGTGATTTTTTCCGGTTCAGCAGGGCCTGCGACAGGAACCAAACACAGGCTGCTCCATAGACAGAGTAGAAACAGGCAGGATTTCAGCAGTTTGGGCATGGCAATGGGCTTTCTCTTGAGTCTTTGCTATTATATAGTGATCCAAAACCAGCGGGGAGAGTCGCGTGAAATTCAGTGCCTTGTTTGCCTTCTCGCTCTTGTTTTTGGGACTTGCCTGTCAACCCAAAGAAGAAGCGAAAGGAGAGCGTCTGGTTTTTGCTTCTAACCGTGATGGCAATTGGGAAATTTATCTTTATGGTTTGCAGGACCGGCGTTTGCATAATCTCAGCGCTTATCCGGATATTGACAAATCCCCCGCTGTTTCACCCGATGGCCGCCGGGTGGTTTTTGTCTCCAGCCGAGAGGGTCAAGATGACCTCTATACCCTGGAGTTGGATGGCTCAGATTTGACCCGCTTAACTCAAAATTTAGCCTGGGAGCGTGACCCGGTCTGGTCACCCGATGGGCGTCAGCTGGTTTTTGTCAGTGATCAGGAAGGTCAGGATGACCTTTACCTTTTGGGCGTGGGCAGCCGTATCAGCCAACGTCTGACCCAAGATCCTGCCTGGGAGAGCGACCCGGCTTGGTCACCCGATGGCAAGCGCTTGGCCTTGGTAGCCCGTCAGGGCCAGCAGCAGGAATTGCAATTGCTTCAGATTGAGACGGGCCAACGTCAGCCTTTGACGGCTTCCCCTGTTTTGCGTACCCCGGCCTGGTCACCCAATGGTCAAACCCTGGCCTATGTGGCCCTGGTAAAGGGGCATTCAGAAATCTGTCTTTGGGATTTGAAAACTGGGAAACAAAAGGTTTTAACCCATCATCAAGCCTGGGTTTCAGATCCGTCATTCTCGCCCGATGGCAAGCGGGTGGCCTTTGTTTCAAACCGCGATGGCAACGCCGAGATCTACCTGATCCAAACCGATGGCCAGTCCGAAAAACGCATCACTGAAAATCCAGCTCAGGAAGCTTCGCCTGTTTGGGTGCCGTGAAGCAACGCTTTTTGCGCCTTGCTTTTGGCTTCGGTCTGATAGCGCTGCTTGCTTTCTGGTTTTGGCCTGCCGTGGAGATTCCCACCCTTCCCAAGCACTTGATCCCCAAGCAAGATCGTTTGGATGGCAAGTGTTTAATGCCTTTGAAGCCACATTTTGCTGGAAGCATGCGGGATCCGGGGGGGCAGGATTGGGATCAGCAATTGCTGTTTCATCTCTCGCCCGGAATTCCCTACCAGATTCGGGAGCGTCCCCGCCTTCTTCTGTTTTTAGTATTGGCCCATCGCCAGCGTTTGGCCAGTCGTTTTCAGGTGGGTTCAGAACTGCGTTTCAATTTGGGTTCCTGGCCCTTTCCCCATGATTTGGAAGTTTGGTGGGCCTGTTCAGAAAAATGAGCAGAACGCTGCTATTTTTTGTTTGATTTGAAGGGCTTTCTGAAAATACTATTCCGACCCTTCTCTGAGAACAGTACAATAGGAAGGGGCAGATAGCCCCAGGGTCTCAATTTTTCTTCTGTTATTGCCAGAGGCCAACACCGAATATAAGGAACCAGCATGTATTTTGATAACGTCTCTATTCTCGGGATGGGCTATGTTGACGCCCCTCACCGCATCAGCTCCGCCAGTATTGAAGAACAGCTCAAGGACAATATTCAGCGTTTTGGCATGCGTCCCAATCTGATTGAATCTCTGACCGGCATCAGTGCCCGTCGTTTTTGGGACCCCGGTGTACAACCCAGTGATGCGGCAACTCAGGCTTCTGTACGGGCCTTGGAAGATGCCGGTATTCCCAAGGACAAAATCGGTGTCTTGATCAGCACCTCGGTCAGCAAAGATTTTATTGAACCCTCTGTGGCGGCCCTGGTTCATGGCAATTTGGGTTTGAAATCGGAATGTTTGAATTTTGATGTGGGCAATGCCTGTCTGGCTTTTCTCAACGCCATGACGATCGCGGGCAATATGATTGAACGCGGTCAGGTCGACTATGCCCTGGTGGTTTGCGGTGAAAGCAGCCGGGATATTGTGGAGCATACGCTTCCCCGCTTACAGGCTCCCGATGTAGAAGAAAAATATTTTCGTGATCGTTTCGCGACCCTGACCTTGGGCTCAGGGGGCGTGGCCATGGTTCTGACGCATTCCCGACTGGCCCCCGAAGGGCACCGCTTTTTAGGCGGCGTGAGTCTGGCTGCGACCCATCACAGCCGTCTGTGTTTGGGGCAGAATCATGATATGACCACCGATGCCAGCACGCTCTTGATGGCTGGCCTGCAATTGGCGGCTGAAACCTATGAGCGGGCCAAAGAGCAACAGGACTGGCATAAAAAAGATTTCCGTCAATACATCATGCACCAGGTGGGCGAAGTGCATTTGCGTAAATGCGCAGAAATTCTGAATGTTCCCCATGAAAAGGTGCCTCGGATTTTCCCTGAATTTGGCAATGTCGGCCCTGCCTCGATTCCGCTGACCTTGGCCAAGGTCGCTGAACAGGGCGAGATTCAAGCCGGTGACCGTGTGGCCTTTATGGGCATCGGCAGCGGTCTGAACTGCGCCATGATGGAAGTGCTCTGGTAGCGTTTAAAGCTCCATTTTACCCGCATTGCGTTTAAATTCCTCAGGTGAGAGTGAGCCGTTTTTATCGCTGTCGAGTCGGGCAAAACGCTTGCTGGCATGGGCCATGACCTCGTCCAGTGAAACCTTGCCATCTTTGTTGGTATCTTGCTTTTGAAGGTATTCTGTGACCGGCTTGCGGGCCTGGTTGCGCACGAAGAAAGGCATCAGCTCCAGTACTTCTTCAGGCACCAAAAAACCATCTTTGTTCTGGTCTGCTTTTTGAAAGCGTTCACGGCTGACCATTTGCATTTCCAATTGGGTGATTTTGCCATCTTTATTCAAATCCAGGTTTTCAAAGCGTTCCCCTCGGGGTTTTGCCTGGGCTGAGAGTGTAAACAAGAGACCCAGACAGAGAGCCAGGGCGAAGGGCTTGATAGACATGGCAAAAATTTTCTTTGTGTGTTTTCGGATCCTGGATCTGATTTTACTCGATGCTCAGGGCTACAACCAAGCCAGAGGAACGCTCGATCCGGTGTTGAACCGCACTGCGAAAAATGGCTTCTGAGCCCCAAATTTCTACCCGCTGACGCGCACGGGTAATGCCTGTATAGAGCAATTCTCGGCTGAGCAGGGGTGTTTCTTCTGGGGGCAGAATCAGCATGATCTCATGAAATTCAGAACCTTGGCTCTTATGCACTGTCAGGGCCCAGGCGGTTTCATGGGCTCCCAGTTGCGCTGGGCTGAAACTGTGAAGGGTTTGCCCTTCTGTAAAAAAATAAATACGGGGAGAATGGCCTTCGGGATTCCAGGTAATGCCCATATCGCCATTGAAAAGCCCATGCAAATAGTCATTCTCGCTGATCAGCACCGGGCGCAGGTGGTACCAGGGGCTGTTCAGGCTTAAGAGGCCGGAATGCTGAAGGGCCTTTTCCATGGCACGGTTCAGCCCCTCGACTCCTGTGGGGCCCCGGCGCAGAGCACAGAGCAGCACCTGGTCTTCGAGAGCCTCCAGTGCCGCCTGGGGAGAGTCTGCGCTTAGGTAGCGGGCCCACCCCCCTTGTTTGATTCTGCTGCCCAGCAAGGATTCGATTTGAGCGGGCAGATCCTCCAGGCAGATATCTTTAAATTCAGGGGCTTGCAGCAGGTGCCGGGCGTGTTCGGCCTGACCGGCGTTGATAGCTCGGGCCAGATGGCCAATGCCGCTTTGGGGGCCAAAACGGTGACTGTGTTTGAGTTGGATTACCTGATCATCCAGGGCATTTTGGCTTTCAGGCAGCAGCAGGATCTGTCCGCTGAGTTTTTCCAGGTCTTTGCGCCTTTGGGCACTGAAGGCATCAGCTTGGGCGGCCCGACAGATATCTCCCAGTACGCAGCCGGCCTCGACCGAGGCCAGTTGATCGGGGTCTCCGAGTAGAATGAGGCGGGCATCCGGGCGCACGGCCTGCACCAATTTGCTCATCAGAGCCAGGTCAATCATCGAGGCCTCATCCACAATGATCACGTCCCAGGGCAAGGGGTTTTCGGGCCCATGTTTAAACAGGTGGGAGCCGGGGCGGTAGCCCAAGAGTCGGTGAAGGGTGAGGGCACTTTCGGGCATGCGGGAGCGTATCTGGGCAGAAAAGGGGCCGCTTTCAAGACTTTTGAGCAGGGCTTGTTTCATGCGTGCCGCTGCTTTGCCTGTGGGGGCTGCCAGGGTGATGCGTAAATCGGGTGCATTTTCGAGCAGCAAAGCCAGCAGTTTGGCGACCGTGGTGGTTTTGCCTGTGCCGGGGCCCCCTGCGATAATGCTCAGGGTATTGAGCAGGGCATTGGCTGCGGCGAGGGCCTGCCAATCCGGTTGTTCTGATGGGGGAAAGAGGTTCTTAAATTGGGCGATCAGGTTTTGCAAGTGCTCTGTTTTTAAGGGCAGGGTGTTCTGACTTCTCTGGCGCAATTGCTGGGCCAGTTGATGTTCATACTGCCAATAGCGGTTCAGATACAGGCGTTCAGTCTCCAGAATCAAGGGGCAACTCTCACCGGGCAGCCCCACCACCTGGCTGTGTTTGCGCAGGCTGGCCAGCCAGGGGGCTAAGGCAGGGTAACAGAGGGCTTCTTCGTTCTGTATGGGTTGCTCAGCCAGAAGGCGCAGGTTGGCACAGGCATTTTGTGCCTGGGTCGCTTCACTGGCTGCCAAGGCCCCCAAAAGCAGGAAGGGATCCTGGCTCTCAGCCAATTCCAGAATCAGGTGGGCAAAATGGCGGCTGATCGGCTCCAGTCCGGCAGGGAGTTTGAGCACTGGCTTTTCCTCGTTTTGATCGGTGCTTGCTTGCGATATGCTTTTCAGCATACCATTCCAGCCTCTTGCCGTGGCTTAGCAGAAGACTTATGCTGGGTGCATGTCAAATTCTTCTGCTTTGCGGGTTCTGACCGATCCCCGCCCCGAGGTCCTGGCGGCAGCCTTGGCCCGGGAGTTGTCTGCGGCTCCCCTTCCCAATCCTTTTGCATTGGAGTGGATTTTCGTGCCCCACGCAGGGACGCAAACCTGGCTGGATTATTATCTGGCACAGGCTTTGGGGATTTGGGCCCAAGGACGTTTGCTTCACCCCCGTGAAGCACTTTGGCGCCTGGCCCGCATGGCCTTGGCTGAAATGCCCGATCGGATTGCACTTGAGCCCCAGCAAACGGTTTGGCTGATTTTTGAAAGCATCGAGCGCCTCTGTGCAGACCCTGCTTTTTCAGCTTTTAAAACCTGGCTGGAAGCAGCACCGGCGCAAAACCGGGCCTGGTCTTTGGCCCAGGAATGGGCCCGCCAGATTGATTTAATCGCGACCTTTCGACCCGATTGGTTGCCTGAGTTTGAAGCGGGTCGCTGGCCTTTGCCTGAAGCTGAGTGGGCGGGCAAGCTTTGGCAGGAATTGCTCAAGTCTTTGCCTGCGCCGATCTGGCATCGGGGGGCTTTACAGCAGTTATTTATTCGGCGCCTGCGTTCGGGAGCCGTTTCTCCCAAGCGTTTGCCCCGTCGTCTCAGTGTCTTTGGCCTGAGTGAACTGCCGTCTTTTTACCTCGAGATCTTACTGGCTCTGGCTGAAGTCGTGCCAACAACGCTTTATTTGCCCAGTCCTTTGCCCCCACTCGAAGGCTTGGTCTTGCGCGAAACCTGTGGCGAGCAGGAGCAGATTTGGGTGTCTGCGCTGGCCTCGCGTGGTGTTGTTTTTGAAGCTTTGCCCGAAACATTACCAGAACCGCAAAACCTGCTACAGGCATTGCAGGCGGCTTTGCGTAAGCCTGGCGATTGTCCGCTTTGGCCGGGCCCTGATACCAGCATTCAAATTCACAGTGTGCACAGTCCCCAGCGTGAGCTGGAGGTCTTGAAGGATTTTCTCTTTGCCTGTTTTGATGAGTTGCCCGAACTCAAACCTTCTGAAATTGCGGTCTTGATACCCGATTTGGCAGTTTATGCTCCTTTGGTCGCAGGTGTTTTCGGGAGCGGGGGCCAGCAGGGCGGGCGGTTGCCTTTTGCCCTGGTTCAGCCAGACTTCAATCAGAACCCTGGCGTTTTGGCTTTGCGCAGTTTGTTTGAACTCAGTTCCAGCCGACTCAGTCTTGACGAAGTCTGGGCGCTTTTGGAGCAGCCCGCTGTTTCAAGGGCCTTTGGTCTGCAGCCTGAGGATTTGGAACTAGCCATTTTTTGGCTGGATCAGGTCGAGGTACGTTGGGGTCGCGATGCGGAACACCGGCGCAAATTGGGTTTGCCTGCTTTTTCACAGAACAGTTGGCAGCAGGGGTTGCAGCGGCTTCTTTTGGGCATGGCTTTAGATGACCAGGGCCAGTTGCCCTATGCCGGTATTTTGCCCTATGGGCCCATGGAAGGGCAGAATGTACGCATTTTGGGGCGGCTTTTGGATTTCTTCAGTACCCTTGAGAAAGCCTTGGATGCCTTGGTTTCTGAAAAAACGGCAAGTGAATGGAGTGAGACCCTCAGCGAAATCTTGCTGCGCTTGGTCAAACCCTTGCCAGAACAGGAAGACGATTGGTTTCTCTTTCTCGAACAACTGCAAAAGCTGGCTGAAATTGAAACGCTTTACGCCCCCCCTTTGGGGTTGGGCCTGCTGAGAACCCAGTTGGAAACTCTCTGGAGCCATGTTCCTGAGCGGCCCCTGCCCTTGGGACGGATCCTTTTTGCTTCACCGGCCCGATTGCAGGGGCTGCCCTTTCGCGTGATCTGTTTTTTAGGGCTGAATGCCGGTGTGTTGCCAAGGGCTGATCAGACCACCGAACTGGATTTGCTGGCTTTGAGCCCCCGGTCAGAAGACCCCTCGCTGCGTCGGGCAGATCGGGATCTTTTTCTGACCGTGCTGCGTTCGGCAGGTGAGCGTTTTTATTTGAGTTATACCGGACGCCGGGTTCGCGATAATCTCGATTTGCCCGCATCCGTGCTGGTGTCTGAATTGCAGGACAGCCTGCAGGCGCTCTGTGGTCAGACGGTGCCGGTTACACGTCATCCGCTTCAACCCTTTGACCCCCGTTATTTTAAAGCCGGAACGGGGGTGCGCTCCTGGTCATGGCAAGCCTTAAAAGAAGCTCAAAATCTACAGCTGCCGCCCCAAGCGCACGCCTTTGTCGATGGGCCTTTGCCTGCGCTGGTGCCAGGGCCGACTCCCTGGCAGGCTTTGCTGGATTTCTTTCGCCACCCAGCCAAGGCCTTTCTTATGCAGCGCCTGGATTTGCGCCTGAGACGTGAAGAGCAGACCCGTGCAACGAGTGAGCGCTTTCAACTCAATGGCCTTGAGCGTTTTCAGTTGCGGGAAACCTTTTTGACTTGGCTTTTACAGGGGGGAAGCCCAGCGGTCTTTGATGCCCGTTTGAGGGCCCGGGGCCATCTGCCCCCCGGCCCGGTGGGTGAACAGATTTGGCTCTCCCTGCAAGCTGAAATTCTGCCTTTGGCCCAGAGCTTACAGGTTTTAACAGGGGTGCCTCAAGCCTCTCGTTCTTTTCGCTTTGATGTGGAGGCCTGGCAGTTGGAGGGGCAACTTCAGCCCCTTTTCAGTGAGGGCTTGATTCAAGTGCGGCTTTCACGGCTGAAGGCCGCAGATTATCTGCAGACCTGGCTGGAACATCTGCTCTTGGCCTGTCTGGGGGAAGCCCAGCCGGTCAGGCGCGTGGGTTTTGAAAAAGATCAAGGGGTTTTGCTCTCTTTTGCGCCCGTTGAGCAACCCCAGGCCGAGCTGAAACGTCTGCTGGATCTCTACGATCAGGGGCTGAATGCCCCCCTGCCCTTGGCTTTGGAGTCGGCTTGGGCCTGGGTTTCAGAACTGAATAAGGGCATTGAAAAAGCCCAACGCAAGGCTGCTCAGCGCTGGTATGGAAACCAGCAACAGCCTGGGGAGGCTTCTGATGCCGCCTATGCGCTCTGCCTCGCGCCTGATTGGCTGCGTGCCCCTGAAACAGAGGCCTTGATTCTGGAAATCTTTGGCCCCTTGCGCCAGCACCTGCGTCAGGTTTCCTTGCAAGCGGCTTTGGCGGCCTCCGTATGAGCCATTTTGATCTGGCGACCTGCGCTTTGGATGGCGTGCACATGATCGAAGCCAGTGCGGGTACAGGCAAAACCTATACCCTCGTGAATCTTTGCCTGCGTTTGATTGCCGAAAAGGGCTACCGGGTGCAGGAATTGGGGGTGGTGACCTTTACGGAAGCGGCGACCCAGGAATTGACTTGGCGTTTGCGTCTGCGTTTGAAACAGGCACTTGAGGCCTTGGCGCAGGGTTCCAGCGAAGACCCTTTTTTCAAGGCCTGGCTCTGGCATCAGGATGCCGATCTCATGCAACGGCTGAAACAGGCTTTGCGCGATTTAGACCTGGCGCGTATTTCAACCATCCATGCTTTTTGCCAATGGGCCTTAAGTCGTTTTCCTCTGCACAGTGGTCAGCCCTTTCAGATTGAGGTTTTGTCGGATCAGCAGGTTGTGTTGGCCCAGGCGGTTCAGGATTTTTGGCGGCAGCGCATGTACCGTGATGGCAAAAGCCAGTTGCGCCCTGTTTTGGAAGCTGGTTGGACCCCCGAGTGTCTGCAAAAGGAAATCTCCCCCTATCTCAATCTTTCGGCGCTCAAACTGGAACCTGAAAAACCTGAGGATCCCGAGGCGCTTGCCCAGGCATTGGAACGGGTTCAGGCGGAGTTTGAGCAGGCTTTTGCCCTGGCCCGCACTCTTTGGGTCAACGAAACCCGTGAGATTTTAGCGCAGGCTATGCAGCTCAAAGGGGGAAGTACCTTTCAGGCCCGCTATTTAGACGGAAGAGCTGAAGCGCTAAGTGCTTATTTTGCGGATTTTCCTGCTCGCATGCCCCATGAAAAAGACAAGCTTGAATATTTTTCTTTGGCCTTGATTCAGGCCAAAAACAAAGGGCCAGCAGTCAGCCACGCTTTTTTTGGTGCAGTTCAAACTTTGCTGAATGCCAGCGAAGCCTTGTTGCCCTATTGCCAAGAGAGTCTTTTGCTCTGGCAGCACCAATTGGCACAGGCCGTTGGCCAGCATGTCTCCAAGGGCAAGTTGGCACGCCAGCAGCTTTCCTTTGAAGATCTGCTGATTCAGTTGCATGCAGCTTTGCATGACCCTGAGCGGGGTGAGGCTTTGGCTCAGGTGATTCGCCAGGCCCAACCTGTGGCGCTGATTGATGAATTTCAGGATACGGATCCCTTGCAATATGCCATTTTTTCAAAACTCTATCCCCAGGGGCCACTCTTTTTAATTGGGGATCCGAAACAGGCGATCTATGCTTTTCGTGGCGCAGATATTCATACCTACCTCAAAGCGCGTCAGGATTTGCTGCCCCGTCAGCCACAAACCCTGTTTACCAATTTTCGCTCTTCACCTGATTTGATTGCCGCGCTTGAACAGTTTTTTAAACGTCCAGAGACTTTTGCCCATGCTGAAATTCCCTTTGTGTCGGTTCAGTCTGGCAGGCAAAAACAGGAATGGCGAGCCCCCGCAGGGGATGCCGCGCTTGAAATTGCCTGGATTCAGGCGCCTGAGGAGCAAAAATTGAGCAAAGAAAAAGTCTGGGAGAACTTACCTGCTCAGGTGGCCAGTGAAATGGTTCAGATGCTGGCCTCTGGAGAGTATGCTCTCAAAGACTCTGATACGGGTGAGTTTCGGCCCCTGGCCGCTCAGGATATTGCGGTGCTGGTGCGCACCCATGCCGAAGGCCAGGAAATTCGCGCTGCTTTGCGTCAACGGCAGGTGCCCTGTGTTCTCTACAGCCAGGAGAGTGTGTTTCAAACGCCTGAAGCCGAAGCTTTGCAAACCCTTTTGGAGACCATTCTTACACCCGGACGCCGGGATCGGCTTTTGCCGGTTTTGGTGGGGGTGATTTTTAATCAGAGCCTGAGCGAAGTCTATGCCCTGCAAAACGATGCAACGGGTTGGGAATTCTGGCAGGAGAGTTTTTTAAACGCCCACCAAGACTGGTTGGAGAAGGGCTTTGCGCGCATGTGGGCTGGGCTGGTGCGTCGCCACGCAATTTATGCCCGTTTGCTCACCACCCCGGAAGGAGAGCGCCGCGTGACCAATCTGCGCCATCTCAGCGAGTTGCTGCAAGCCTATGAGCAGGCCCATGATCCTGGTCTGCGTCAGCTCTGTGATTGGCTCAGGCGGGAACGCCTGGAGCTACGAACAGATCAGGAAAGCCTTCTGCTGCAATTGGAAACAGACCGTCAGGCGGTTCAGATTTTGACGATTCACCGCAGCAAGGGTTTGGAGTTTCCTGTGGTCTTTTGCCCCAGTTTGTGGGAGGGGCGTAAAATGCAGGTCAAAGCCCCCCTGCTAAGTGCTGAACCCCAAACCCGTCAATTGGTTTTGGATTTGGGCTCTGAGCATTTGCAGGAGCGAGCCAAGCAACGCAGCCGTGAAAGCCAGGAAGAGGATCTGCGTCTGGTCTATGTGGCTTTGACCCGTGCCCGCTACAAGCTGTGGTTGGCTTGGGGGTTTGTAAACCAGATTGAATTCAGTGCTTTGGGGCATTGGTTTCCTGCTGAAAATGCCCAGGAATTGTTCAGCACACTTCAAGCTGAGGTGGGTCTTAGCCAGGGGCGTTGGCATTTGAAAGCATTGGGAGAGCCGACCCGATTGAAACTGGCACGCTCCAGTGGAGAGCCGTCTGAAAACTTGTTTTTGCCGCCTTGGCCGCAGATTGCTTCAGCTTATCAAACGGCCAGTTTTAGTTTTTTAACGGCCCGTCAGGGGGTGAATTTTGAGTTGCCTGGGGCCGATTTGCCAGACGAATGGGAAGAAAATACTGAGCAAGCCTTGCCGGAATTGACTGAAAATCCAGAAGGGCCTTTAATGGCCTTGCCCAGAGGCAGCCGCCAAGGACGTTTTCTGCATCTTTTGCTTGAAAAAATTTCAGCGCAGACACCTGTCGATGCGCTGCCTGCTCAGCTCTTGCCCTGGCTGAGACGTTATGGTTTTGATGCAACGGTTTGGCTTGATCCCTTGCTTCAGGCTTTGCCTTTGATCTGGCAAACCCCACTTGAACCGGTGGGTTTTTCACTGGCTGAGCTGGAACCCCGTCAACGTCTGCATGAATGGGAATTTTATTTCCCTGTGCGTCAGACGCTCACCCCCGAAATGCTGCAGGATGTTTTTCGACAGCACCAAAGCCCTTGGGGGGACTTGCCCGCGCTCAATTTTTATCCCCTGCAGGGCTATTTCAAGGGCTTTATTGATCTGGTCTGTGCCTGGAAGGGTGTTTATTACGTGCTGGATTATAAATCCAATGGCTTGGGTTTGCGCTGGCGTGATTACGCACCAGATGCGCTTCTGCCTGTGGTCGCAGCGCATGCCTATGCCCTGCAACTGCACTTGTATCTGGTTGCTTTGCACCGTTATTTGCGTTACCGTTTGGCCGATTACGACCCCGACCTGCATTTGGGGGGTGGTTTTTGTCTGTTTCTGCGAGGCTTGCATCCTGAGCATGCCGGCTCAGGTATTTTCTTTGAGCGACCTTCAACCGCTTTGGTATTGGGGCTTTCTGAGCTCTTTGGCGAATAATTTTCTCTGATTTGAGATAAGGTTCACCAAATTTTTTAAAAATTCACGCTAAAATGACAAGATTATGAACAGCGGAGGGGCTTATGCAAGAACGTATCATTGGGGTTTTGAAATTGGATGCGGCCACCTATGAGGAAATTGAACATGACGAGGGGGCGCTTGCGCAAGCTTTGAAAATCGTCATTGCTGTGGCTGTACTCTCAGCTATTGGGCAGGCTTTTACACCTGATGGAAAAGGGTTCGTGGGGGCCCTGGCGAGCATGATTGGTTCGGTAATTGGTTGGTGGATTGGCGCCTGGGTGGCCTATAAGGTGGGAACCAGCCTGTTTAAGGGCGATGCTGAAGCCACCCACGGTGAAATGTTGCGGGTGTTGGGGTTTGCTGAATTGCCGATGGCGCTTTCTGTACTGGCGCCAATTCCTGGCGTGGGCGCTTTGGCTGGTTTGGTAGGGGGGATTTGGTCGCTTTGCACCTATTTTGTGGCCCTGCGTCAGGGTTTGGATATCTCCAACTTTCAGACGGTGATTACGATACTTGCGATGATGTTTGTCTATGCTTTTGTTATTTTCAGTCTGGCGTTTGTGATTGCCATTCCCATGGCCATGTTGGGACTTGTGGGCTAAATAAAGCACTTACGATCTCACTTCTTTGGACTGCTGTTGAAAATTTGCCAGGATTCTAGAAATCCGGCAAATACAGCAGCTATAATAGGAAGGTGGACAAGCAAAACAATCGTAAAAAACGCAGAGCCCGCGGAGAAGGCGTTACATCCTATCGTGTAACAAGTTCTTTAACTCTGACAGATGAGGCATTGGATCGCCAAAATGAGGTAAAGCATCGCCAAACCTCGCATTCCCAGAATGCCTATTACCAGCAGGATGCTTCGGGCTATGCCTACCAGCAGGGCTTTGAAGGGGCTGAGCAGCAGGGCTATGACCCAAGTCAGCAGGGCACTTACGACCAGCAAGCCTATGATCAAAGTCAGCAAGGCACTTACGACCAGCAAGCCTATGATCAAAGTCAGCAAGGCACTTACGACCAGCAGGCTTATGACCCAAGTCAGCAGGGCACTTACGACCAGCAGGCTTATGACCCAAGTCAGCAGGGCACTTACGACCAGCAAGCCTATGATCAGAGCCAGCAAGGCTATTATGATCAGCAGGCTTATGATCAGAGCCAGCAAGGCTATTATGATCAGCAGGCTTATGATCAGAGCCAGCAAGGCTATTACGATCAGCAGGGTTACGATCAGAGCCAGCAAGGCTATTATGATCAGCAGGCTTATGATCAGAGCCAGCAAGGCTATTACGATCAGCAGGCTTATGATCAGAGCCAGCAAGGCTATTACGATCAGCAGGGTTACGATCAGAGCCAGCAA
>PFGG01000059.1 GCA_002783405.1 bacterium (Candidatus Blackallbacteria) CG13_big_fil_rev_8_21_14_2_50_49_14
GATTGGCGGTGCAGTGGGTGGTTTGGGTGCCGTCACGATCGGTGGCTTGGGCAATCTGGCGCTGGGCTCCCTGGGTCTGGCCGGCATGCCCTTAACGATTGCAACCGTGGCCTTGGGGGCTGTCGGTGGTGTATTGGGTGGCCAACTCGCCAAACCCATGACTGATTCTTTCTAAAATTAAAGTTTATTTTGTAAAACTCATCATTACTCCCTTGTGTCTGGAAATCTTGCCCAAGATTTCCAGACATTTTTTCTTTTTTGAACACCAATTTTCTTGGAAATGAGCCTGTTTTCTTAACCAGAAACAAGCAAGTTCTTAACCTTTTCTTCTATAACTTAACTAGGAATATTTTCAAAGAAGAAAGCCATGATAACCCTTCAAGCACTTCCTACAACACCCTCTCTTCCCGCTTTGGGCCAACTGCCTGTCAGCGCGCCGACAAAACCTGTCGTTACGCGGGAAGATATCGATTGGGCACAAAAGCTTGATAAAAAGATGGAAATTGGCTATGTTCCCAGCCCAGAGGATCAGAAGCGCTATAATCAGATTGTGGCCAACCTTACCGCCGTTAAGGATGGCGGAGGCTACGCCTACCAAGACACCACTTCTTTCAGCAACAATCCCCGTGGTTTCTCTGCGATTGGCAGTTTGGTCGGACGCACCCTTTCAGGGGGCTATGTGGGTTATGCCTATGGCGCAGAATTTGCAACGGTTACCCAGTCTACTTATCAAACCGTTAAGAACGGAATTGTGGGCGGGCAGTTCGGTCAGGCCTTTAAGGGCTTGGCGGGAGGCCTGAAGCAAACAGGAATTATTTCACTCAAGGCCGGTGGTATTTCGAGTGCCATCAATGCCGGCACTTCTTTGATTTCCAACGCGTTTGAAACCATTTCCGGCCGCCAGACAGCCAAAGAAGCTGTGGGCAATGTGGCTGCAGATACGGTGGGCGGCTTTCTCTCGGGGGCTGGTGCCGCTGTCTTTTCGGGCATGACCACTTTGGGGGTTTCAATTGCCGGAGCAGGCAGTTTGCCGCTTACGATTGCCAGCGTCGCTGGCGGCGTGGTGGGAAGTTTGTTGGTAGACAAGGGTTTCAAAGCTTCAGGTCTGTTCACCATGTTGAAAAACAAAGTCACCCGGATGTTTGAATAGCTCATTTTTCGCTGGCTCCAAGGGTTTACGCATTTCACGCTTTTCTTTCTGATTTTCATCCCTTTCACGCTTTTGCTTTTTCCGTGCTCTGAGTTTTGAGCGCTTCTTCTCTTCACTGTGCTGCATTTAAACTGGGCTCGTCTTGCTTGTTTTTGAGTTTTACAGGCTAAAATTCGTTTCTATCGCCCATCAATCAAGCGCCCTCTTGCTGCCCGCCTTCGGATTTCTCTTTTCTGATTAGAATGCTTGTGGCTTGTCTTTACTTGGTTTTGGCTTTGTAGGATCTGTATGAGATAGGTGACGACTTGCTTTGCTCGAATTTCGCACAAGAGTTTAAAAATTTAAGCAAAAATAGTTAAAAATTGCCAATCGCATATTTTCTTTTTGAAATGATTATGATAAGATTAAGAAATAGTAAAGCTTTGTTTGGGTTAATCGTAATGAAAAAGTTAAATTTAAGGTTGTCAGTTTCCTTTCTTTCTTCACTGTTTGTGACAACCGCTCTCATGGGCTGTAATGCCTTGCCCAGTGTGCAGGTTGTACCTGCCCAGCTTCAGCGTGCAGCTGCCTCACAGCCTAAAAATCAAACAGATCGTTATCTGTGCAGCGTTGAAAACCGTGAAGGCAGTGCAATTGTTAAAATTCTCGATCTGCAACAACAGGGTGTCCGTTCGGTCATGATCCCCGGGCGTGTAAAAAATATGGATGGGGTTCAGAGCGAAGGAAAGCTCTATGTCAACGCCATTCCAGCAGGCAGCCAGGATCAGACGATCTACGAAGTCACCATTCAGACGGGCCAGGTACGCCGACTTCTGTCGTTCTCTCAGATTGGTTTAAATACCGAAGACTTTCTGATTCAAAATGGCAAACTCTATGCTGTAGGTGTTCAGAACCACCGTACCACCTTGATGAGCTATGATTTTAAAGCCTATGGCTGGCAACCCGTTGTTTACGATTTTCAACCGGGTGTTCTGCAATTTGGCAATCAAAGTCAGGATTTGCAGGTTTTGCATTTTGGTTCAGGCATTATGACCCGCACGATGGTGAACCTTGCCAACCGTCAGACCTATTCCTTTAACTATTCGTTCAATTACAAGGCGCAAGGCACTGAAGATTATCTCTACAGTGGCATTATTTCACGCAATGGGCGTTATATCTTTGCCAGCATCAATGATAAAATTGAGCGCTATCAGCTGGAAGACAAGCAGGTCAACCGTTTGGCTCCGATTACGCTGCCCCATGCCCTGCCCCGCTATGTCGCACTTTCTCAGGATGGGCAGCAACTGTATATTTCACATAATCAGGAAAACCGAATCAGCAGAGTTATTTTTAATCCCGATGGCGTCACCTATCGGATTGAAGATTTGGCTTTTCCAGGACATCATCAGGAATTGGCTGTTTTTTAATGCAGAAGCCCCTGGCTTGGGCCACAGATATCCATTTGGATCATTGTGACGCGAATGTGATTGCAGAATTTGCAACGCAGATTCGCGCCACGGGAGCCCAGGTGCTTTGTCTGACAGGGGATTTGGCTGAGTCTCAGAATCTTGTGGACTATCTTCACTCCCTGGCCGAGATGATTCAAATGCCGATTTATTTTGTCTTGGGCAACCATGATTATTATCATGGCAGCATTGCTTCTGTACGTAAAACCCTGGCCGATCTCCAAATCCCTGCGCTTCATTGGCTGCCGCATACGGGGCCTGTGGAGCTGGGGGCAAAAGTTTGCCTGATTGGGCATGACGGCTGGTCAGATGGGCAGCACGGTGATTTTTCACGCTCTACGATTCGCCTCAAAGACTATCGCTTGATTGAAGAATTGGCGCAGGCAGGTCAAGCGGGGTTGCTTGCGCAATTGCAGGCTTTGGGAGCTGAGTCTGCGGCGTGGTTCCGGGCCCGATTGCCTGAGGTTCTTGCGCATTATCAGCAGGTTTATCTGCTCATGCACCCCCCGCCTTTTCGCGAGGCTTGTCTCTATGGCACTGAGATTGCTGATGATAATTGGGCTCCCCATTTTATTTGCAAAGCAGTCGGAGATTTGCTTTTGGAGCTGATGCCTCAGTTTCCCCAAACCCAGTTGACTGTTCTGGCGGGGCATACTCACAACCCCTGTGATATTCAGATTTTAGCCAATCTGCGCGTGCAGGTGGGCAAGGCCGAGTATGGGGCACCGGCCCTGGCAGGTTTGTTTGATATTTTTTGATTAAACTAGGTCTCTGCTTGGGGGCCGTGTTATCTTAAACGTATCATCTGCAAGGAGATCCGCTATGTCTGCATCGGTCTATGATTTTGAAGTCAAAACGATTACGGGTGAAACAACCACCTTGGAGCCCTATCGCAACAAGGTGCTGGTGATTGTCAATACGGCCAGCAAATGTGGTTTAACCCCACAATATGAAGGGCTTGAAAAGCTTTACAGGTCCTACCGTGAGCAGGGACTTGAAATTTTGGGGTTTCCCTGTAACCAGTTTGGTTTGCAGGAACCTGGCAGCGAAGCTGAAATTCAAAGTTTTTGTCAATTGAATTTTAAGGTTGATTTTCCCATGTTTTCTAAGATTGAGGTCAATGGGTCTGATACCCATCCGCTCTATGCCTATTTAAAAGATGAAGCTCCGGGTCTTTTGGGATCTAAGCCGATCAAGTGGAATTTCACCAAGTTTCTGGTCAACCGTGAAGGCAAAGTTTTAAAACGTTTTGCACCCACCGATACCCCTGAAAGTATGGAGTCTGAAATCAAACGGGCTTTAAAGAAATAGGGGTTTATCTGAACCAGGGCAGGGGATCGACCGGCGAACCATTTTTACGCACTTCCAAATGCAGGTGGGGCCCTGTACTGTAGCCAGTGCTGCCCACGGCCGCGATGATTTGGCCCTTACGCACTTTTTGACCCGGTCTGACATAGAAGGCTGAGGTATGGGCATAAAGCGTGACGATGCCTTGCCCATGGTCGATCATGACGGCTTTGCCATAGCCTCCCATCCAGGAGGCATCGAGCACAACCCCGTGATCCGCTGCGCGGATCGGTGTGCCTGCGCCTACGCCAAAGTCCATGCCTGTGTGTAAACGCCGTGTGCCAAAGATCGGGTGTACACGCCAACCATAGGGAGAGGTCATCGTGCCGCCAAGAATAGGAGACGAGAAGCGACCTGAGCCGAGGGGCACTGTGCTCATGCGGTTGCTGCGTGAAGCATAGAGTTCGCGCAGATAATCCGCAATTCTGCGCGATTCAGCTTCTAAGGCTTTCATTTCCCGTTCGTAATAGGCTTTGTCTTTTTGAACCTGTAAAAGTCGGGCCACTTCTTTTTTCTTCTGGTACTCGTGCTGGGCTTTGGCTTCGGCTTGTTTTCGCGCTTTAATACCCAAATCCTGGCGTTTGATCATTTGCTGGTATTGCAGGCGTTCCAGTTTTTCTTTTTCCAGGCGCATTTCTTCGAGCATTTTTTTGTCCTGAAGCGCCAGAAATTTGAAATAATTCAGGCGCCGCATAAAAGAGGTCAAATTTTGAGCCTCGACCAATTGGTTAACCTGGGAATAGCGGCGCAGTTTATACATTTCACGCAGGCGATCCTGGGCGCCATCGAGACGGTTTTCCCAGGCCTGTTTGGATTTGAGCAATTGTTGGGTAATTTCTTCGACCTCTTTTTGGGCCACTTCATAGCGCCGGTTGGCTTTGTCGAGTTCCAGCTTGGTTCTTTCAAGCTCTTGCTGAATATCTGAAATATTTTCTTTGGATTCTTTGGCCTTGAGTTCGAGCTGTTTGACCTTGTTTTTGAGGGCCTTGATCCGTGTTTCGTTGTCTTTGAGCTCTTGTACTTTGGTGCGCACTTTTTGCTTGGAAGGCGCACTTTGAGAGGGCAGAGACAGAGACAAGACAAGACAGGCCAAGACGAGGGCCGCAGATCGTGAAAGATGTTTGGAGAAGCGCATAAGCTTATTTTACAAAAAGCTGGCGAGGGATACAACCAGACTCAAAAGGACACTGAAGACCATGGCGGTGATAATGAACCAAACAACGATTTTTTTATTGTTTTGACGAGATTTACGTGACATAAAGCGAAAATTATTTCCTGAAATATTGGTAAACAGTTTGCGCCACTTTGCGTGGCAGACCGCCTTTGAGCATCAATTCCTGAAGCTCAGCTTTTTTTATTTTATCGAGGGAGCCAAAGACCTGCAATAAATGCACCGGGCGATGCGCTCCAATACCGGGTACGCGATCCAGTTCAGAGTGCAGGGTACGCTTCTTGCGCAGACTGCGATGATAGGTCAGGGCAAAGCGATGGGCCTCGTCTCTTAACTGTTGTAAAAGTTTCAAGGCGGGGGAATGACGCGGCAAGCGAACAGGTTCGTGGCGATCCGGGAATATCAGCAGTTCTTCTTTTTTTGCCAATCCTACCAGGGCCGGGGGTTTCAATCCTGCTTTGTCAAAGGCGCGCATGGCAGCGCTGACCTGACCTTTGCCTCCGTCGATCAGAATTAGATCGGGCAAGGCCTGGTTTTCTTGAGCCAGTTTACGGTAGCGCCGTGAAACCACCTCTTCCATGGAGACGAAATCATTGGGAATGCCTTCTGCGCTGCGAATTTTATAACGGCGGTAAAGCGCCTTGGCCTGCATTCCATTTTCAAGCGCCACGAGTGAAGCAACGGTTTCCTGGCCTTGGAAATGCGAAATATCAAAGCCTTCGATCAGATGGGGTGGGTGTTTTAGTTCCAAGAGTTGCCGCAATTCCTCAAGGCCTTCCAGGGCCAAATCATAGTGCGCATCAGATTCTGCTTTTTTGAGACCGGCCAAGGCATTTTTTTCAACCATCTCCAGCAGGGCTTTCTTTTCGCCTCTTTGGGGGCAATGCAGGCCCACTTTTCCCTGACGGCGTTCACGCAACCAGTTTTCCATTAAGGAGGGTTCTTCTAATTCCTGGGGCAATAAGATTTCAGGGGGAATATCAATATCCCGTGAATAAAACTGATAGAGAAAACGGGTCAGTATTTCAGAGGGTTCATCTTCCTGGCGAATACTGAAAGTATGGGGTAAGGGGGTTTGTAGAATGCCTTCGCGCACTGGAAAAACCGCCAAATGGCACATCAGGGGGTTGCGGGCCATATGAATCAGATCCAGATTCCATTCGGGTTTCCCCACAATTTTCTGGTTTTGGGTTGGCACGATATAGCGTTGCAGGGCTGCCAATATATCGCGCATCTGGGCGGCCTGCTCATATTGCATCTGGGCGGCATGGCTGCGCATGCGGGCTTCGAGTTTTTCGCGTAAAACCTGAGATTTGCCTTCGAGAAAAAGGCGTATGTCCTGCAACATGTCTTTGTAAGCTTCAGAACTTACTTTTTTTTGACAATGCCCCAAACAGCGTTTGATTTGAAAATAGATACATACCTGTTTTTCTTTGCGGGGATCTTTGCATTTTTCAACGGGAAAAATTTCACGAATGGCGGCCAAAAGACCATTGATGGCACTGGCACTTGGGTAGGGGCCAAAATAAAGCGATTTGTCTTTGTGCTGGCGTTGTCTGACCATTTCTACCCGTGGGTAAGCATCTTGCCAGTTGATGCGGATATAGGGAAACCCTTTGCTATTTTTGAGCAAGGTATTGTATTTGGGTTGGTATTTTCGAATCAGCTGTTCTTCTAAAACCAAAGCTTCGACTTCAGTATCGGTGATAATGGTTTCGATCCGCGTGACCTGTTCCACCATTTTTTCGATTTTGGGGCCGTGCAAGGGCCGCCCTGTTTGAAAATAACTGCGTACCCGGTGCGTGAGTGAACGGGCTTTGCCAATATAAATAATTTGGCCCGCGTGATCATGCATTAAATAAACACCTGGCTGAGAAGGAATGAGTTTGAGTTGTTCCTGAAGATCCATTATCTCAGTTTAACAGGCGAGGTGAGCGTCTGAGAGCAGAACTTTTCAGGATATTTTCAAGCGACACAAATGAGAGGTGCTATAACCCGATGGCGAAACGATTCAAGCAGGCATTCTCAGCGAAGTTGGGGCAAATTATGGTAAAGTATTTTCAGATGGCTGGGGTGGGCTCACCTTTTTTGATTCCTGTTTTAAGCAGATGCATTATTCAGGCCCAGCACTTAAACCGGTGGAGACTCAGAGCATCATGAAACTCACAAGCGTATGAATCCCAAGCTGAGGGGTTGGCTGACCCTTGGGTTTTTTCTGGGCCTGGCGGGCTTAATTTACCTGATTCGCGATATTTTACTGCCCTTTATTTTCAGTGGTCTGTTTGTCTATTTATTGGCCCCTTTTGTTGATTATCTATCGCGTCAGAAATTTTTGGGTAAACCTGTTTCGCGTGGTCTGTGTGTCTTGCTGGCCTATATTTATGTGTTTATTGGTTTTGGTATTTTAGCCGTGATTGTTTTGCCGCCTTTATACCAAGAGGTGGTGCGCATTGGGCGGGATTTGCCCAATCAGTTTGAGCATTTGCGGGCTGTGACCTTGCCGACCTTTCTTCAGCAATTGGAGTATCTCAATACCCGGTTTCAGTTGCATCTTGATGTGCAAACCTATGCCAATCAAGGGCTTGAGACTCTTTTAAAAGCCAGTGAGGGTCAATTCGAATCCTTGGCCATGCATATGCAGACTTTGGTCAAGCTTTTATTCTCGGCTTTGAGTACCTTTCTGGTTATTTTTATCGTCACTGCTTTTGTTTTGATTGACCTGCCCCAAATCAAGCGTGGCTTATTGGAAAATATTCCGGTTCGTTATCGTTCTGGCATTTTGGATCTGGTACATGCCATTGATAAGGATCTCAGCGGCACGATTCGCGGGCAATTGGTGATTTGCATGATCAATGGCTCTCTGACCACTTTGGGACTCGTTTTATTAAAGGTTAAGTTTGCCATGACGATTGGTTTGGTGGCAGGGGTCTTCAGTCTGATTCCTGTCTTTGGTGCGGTGATCAGCACCGTTCCCGCTGTGATTATCGCCTTGACTCAGTCTCTGTGGACCGCCCTGGCTGTGATTGGTGTGATTATTATCATTCATTTGATCGAAGCCAATCTTTTGAATCCCAAGATTTTGGGGCATACGGTAGAGTTGCATCCTGCGATTATTGTGTTTGCAATTATTGTTGGAGAGCATTTCTTTGGGGCGGTAGGACTTTTGTTTGGGGTGCCTGTGGCGGCTATTCTGCGTTCGATTTTACGTTATCTTTATCGCAAATACTTTGCCGATGAACTTCTTGACTCCCCAGCCCCCGATCCTGCTGTGGAGCAAAACCTTGCCGAAAATCTCTTGAAGGGAGATCTGGGATGAGCAAAGAAAAAAGCGGCGACTATTTTTCCATGTCGGATGAGGAGCATGCGCCCTCTCAAAAACAACCTTCACGGGGTCAACAGCACAATCTTCGCAGTCAGTTTCTTGAAAAAGCAAAACAATTTATGGATGATACCGCTCTCGGTGAAACCAAAGGTTTGCTCAATCAGCTTTTGGGAAAAGCTGAGGAGCCCCAGGCGCTTGAGCCTGAAACAGAAGTGGTGCAGGAAGATTGGGAAGATGACTGGGAAGAGGATGAAGAAGAAGAGTTTGATTATTCTGATCCTGAATCGATTCGGGTAGGTTATGCCAAACCGGGCAGTAAGCCGCCCCCCAAACGTAAAACGCTGGATGAAGCACGGGATGAAAGCTTTGATATGAAACTGGAAGGCCTCTCTGGTCTTTTGAATCGTTTTGGCGCTGAACGTGTCGAGGAAGAAAAGCCCGAACCCAAAAATACAGCCCAGATCGACATGGCTTTGTTTTCTGGGCAGATGCAGAAGATCTATGCCTTGATGGCTGAACAGTCGGGTGAAAGTGCCCAGACCGAATGGCTTCGGCCTGAAATTCTTTCGCTTTTGCGAATTTCTAACAGCCCTGAACTGATTATGGAGTTTGTGATTGCGGGGGTTTTTGCTGCAACCCCTGAAAATTTTATGGCACAGAGTGATGTGGATTATATTATCCGTCTTTTGCATCAAATTGGGATTGACTTGCCTGCAGAAACCGTCATGGAGGCCATTTCACAAACCTTTATGTTTGCAGAGCGGGTGCACCGTCTTTATGCCAAATTGCTTGAAACGCCTCCGCAATTAAGTGCTGAACAGGTGGCCCGCCAAAAAGAAAATCTGGCCAAACTTTTTATTCATCAAGTGGCTCATTTTTATGAGACAGATCATAAGAGTGTGATTCGCACCTT
The DNA here is from genome assembly GCA_002783405.1 of bacterium (Candidatus Blackallbacteria) CG13_big_fil_rev_8_21_14_2_50_49_14. Taxonomy (NCBI): domain Bacteria; phylum Candidatus Blackallbacteria; species bacterium (Candidatus Blackallbacteria) CG13_big_fil_rev_8_21_14_2_50_49_14. The sequence goes on from PFGG01000059.1 coordinate 9,349, forward strand.
GGCTGAACGTTGGACCGCCACTTGCAAAATGCTGGTTGAAGATCTAAGTGAAATCGAGCGGATTCACCAACAGCTTTCACTTTTTAAAGAGCGAAAAATGGCCTCTGCGACGATTTTTCAAAAATCCATTCGGGCTGAGGAACGGGCTTTGGCGCAATGGGAGTTATTGAGAAAAATCGCATGGGATATTTCGGCCTTAAAAAAAGTCACCCTGCTCTTAGAAGAGCATGAAGCACTTCAAAAATTGCAGATTTTTCCAATTCAGTATCTGCTGCCTGAAGAGGCGACTCTTGCTTGGGATGTGGTTCCTACATGGCAGGATATTCAAACCATTTTTGCGGTTTTTCAAGCGCATAAAATTCAGCCTTCTCAGCACAAACAGCCTGAATTTCAGGCCCAGTCACAACCTGATTTATCGCCCTTAAACCAGAAAAAAATTGTGACACGGGCTAAAAATGGTGAAGTCAGAGCGCTGAAAGAAATTACAGCCTATAAACATGTGCGTATGACCCAGATTCGGAATGATTTGGGCCGCCCCAAAGGCGAGAAGCAAGGGCCTGCTGCGGTGCATGAGGTATGAAAAAAGAGTCTTTGCCTCCGGCGATTGAGGCGCTCTTGGCACCCTCAGCTTCGCTTTACCCCCAGGCTGAAGATTGGAAACCCACCCAGAAAAAACACAGTTTGAGTGGGGATTTTCGTTTGCACCGTCAATTTCCTTCGGCCTATCTGAACTATGCGCGCGATATTATTGTGTATCTTCCACCGGGTTACAAACGTACCCGTTTACGTAGATATCCCGTGCTTTATATGCATGATGGCAATAATATTTTTGATACAGCCACTTCTTTTGCCGGGATTGAATGGCAGGTTGATGAGCATGTTGAACGCTTGGTGAAGGCCAAGCAACTTGAAGAAATTATTGTGGTGGGGATTTATAATTCACCCGATCGCGAATTTGAATATACCTGGACCCCTATGCTTCAGGCCGATGGCGTAACAAGAGGGGGGGACGGGCGAAAATATGCGCGTTTTTTAACAGAAGAACTGAAACCTTTTATAGACCATGTTTACCGTACCCGACCTGAACCTGAGTATACCGGCGTTGCAGGCTCTTCATTGGGGGGATTGATTTCTTTTTATTTGGGCATTTACTACCGGCATGTCTATTCGCGGATTGGGATGCTTTCTCCCTCGTTGTGGTGGAACCATTACCAGATTTTAGAGGAAGTCCAAGCTTTAGATACAGGTTTAAAAATTTGGGTTGATATGGGCACCGAGGAAGGCGCTTCGCCTGAAGAGACGATTACCTGGACTACCCGCCTGGTGGCACGTTTGGAGCATCAGGGCTATACCTGCGATCAGGATTTGCGTTTCTGGTTGGATTATGGCGCTCAGCACAATGAGGCGGCCTGGGCCCGGCGTGTAGGAGAGATGCTTTTGTTTTTTTATCCCAGACGGCCCACCCTCAAAAAAACAAAGATATAAATAAAGCTTAAACTGAACTAACCTTTCAGTACGAAAAAAAGCTTTGTTTTGGGGTATAAAAACAAAACAGAGTTCATTTCTTGAGGAGAATCCTATGCAAGTTGGCCAAAATCCGCTGAATCCAACCTTCGTCAATCAGTTGCAACAAATCACGTCAGATGGAAAAATCTCTCGAGATGAGTACAAGCAATTGAAGCAGATGGTTCAGAATTTGGATGTACCAGATTCTGAAAAAACCGCTTTCCTGAAAATGGCTGACAAAATGAAAAATTTGACCAATATTGGTTTCTTTAGCAATGGAACGCTTGAAAAAAGTGAAATGGCCAATCTCGAAAAGATGGCGGGTGAGCTGAAAGATTCTCAGTTGGTACAGGAACTCTTTGGTCAATTTAAAGATGCAGCCAATCCTGTTGCGGATAAGTCTTTGTTTGGCTCGATTGGCGAGTTCTTTCGCAATCTTTTTTCATCCGGCGAACCCGACGACAGTTATCAGGAAGCAGATTGTCGCATTGATAATTCAGGCTATGGACAATCCTGTTTTGATCCCAATGGTTTTCAAATGCCACAAACGGGAACTCCGGGAGCGAGCGATCCCAATGCTCCCCAAGGCCCGGCAGGGGTCAGTGGGCCTCAAACCGTAGGGGCTCCTCCCCAGGCTCCAGGCAGCAGCAATACCTATACTTCGCAATGGGAAGAACGTCAGGCGGCTCGGGCGGGTCGTTTAAGTGGCAACCCCGCTGTCTATGCACGTGAATCACAGGCCAATTGTGGCCCCGCTTCAGCTTCTATGATTATGAAACAATTTGGGCTTTCAGCCCCTTCTTTGCACGATATCCGCCGCAGTGTAGGCGGGCGTTTATCTACCTCTGGAAACGAAAGTGGAGCCTTTGCCTTGAGTACGGATCAGGTTGCTTCAGCCGTGATTAAACAGGCTGCTGCCCAAGGTAAGCAAGTGACGGTGAGTACCCATTCGCTCTCCAGCAACGGTCGCCAGGCCTTGGCCCAGATCAAAGAGCGCTTGGATCGTGGCGAAAAGGTGATTCTGTTAACCGGGGGGTTTGGTGGCACAGCAGGACACTATACGGTGATCAAAGGAGTGAACCCTGATGGTACGTTTATTGTGGATGATCCTGCCCGCGGCCCCAATCAGATCCGCACTGCTGACGAGTTGCAACGGGCCATGACCAACCGCCGCGAAGCGGGTCGAGGGGTTAGCCAAATCATTGCCTTTCAAGGGGCTTGAAACACGTTTGTAGATAAGGGTTTGAGTTTAAAACCGCAGGGGAGTTATCTGAACTCCCCTGCGGTTTTTTGTATTAGATTTGATTGATAAGAATCAATAATAAAAGTTCAAGTCTAAAAAGCTTTCGCTTTCTCCCATGTGGTTTAATTATAGGTAGCTTATGTAGCCTATTTTTGGGGTCTGTTATGCTGAAAAAATTATGTAAAAGTGCTGCGATTTTAATCTGTCTATGTTCCTACTCAGCTTGTTCTGAGCCTGTTTTGCAATCTGAAAAAATAGAAGCCTTTCAGGGGGTTTTTAAGCAAAGATCTGATTTTTTAACCGAGCAAAATCCTGCTGTTCCAGATTTTTTAAAAATTCTGGAAGCTGAGCTCTTACAGGATTTAAAAAATGGACATCGTTCGCTTTATCAAAATGAGACAGGTTTTTCTGTTTTGCTTTTGGCTGGCAGTGAGGGAAGCCATTTTGTGCCTGAAAATGCTCAAACCGAATCGGAAGTTGTTTATCCCGCGATCTTGGTGACTGCACCTCTGGCTGGACAGGCAGAGGTTTTTAAAGGGACATATCGTAACCACACTTTTCTGTCTGCAGATGCTGGAGCGAAATTGCATTTTACAGGGGCCGCCTGGTTGCTTGTCGCAAATGAGCAAGAGAAGGTTCAGATTTCGCAAGGTGAACTCTCTGCTCAAGACAGTGCCAACCAACCTCCTGCAACCAATCCCACGGTGCGTGCTGTGATTACGCCTGGCGAGCGTCATGCACATGAAGATTTGGAGACTGCGGCAGAGGAATACCTCGAGCACCAGGATCCAAATTATCAGGAAGAATAAGCTTCCATGAGACCTGTTCTGAAAACAGAGCAAGTAATTAAGATTCGCAAAGCCAAATTGGTTTTGCGAAATCTTTTAGAGCAAAGTGGCCTGAAACATAAATATGTCATGGAGCGTCTGGTCGAGGCTGGTTTTGAAATTAAAAAATCGACCTTTGCCAATTGGTTTGGAACGGCCGATAATAACTTACACCGTCCACCAGAAGATGTGTTGGCGCCGCTGGTTCGTATATTTCTACAAAACCAGTCCCAAATTTCTGAAGCAGAAACGCTCGAACAACTGTGTTATTTATTGGGATACCGAGCGCCGGTTTTGAAAACTTCAGAAGAAATTCTTTCTCAGCTTTCAGCTGAATTGGAATGGGTGGGGCTGGAACAATTGGAGCACCGGCAAAATCAGCTGCAAATCTATATCGATCGTCTCGATCAGCTTTTAAGCAAAATCGAACCCCTGGTCATGGATTTTGACAAGGGTGCCCCTGTGATTCGGATTCCCTATGGTGAAGGGCGTCAGGTCACTGCCCTGACAGGGAAAAAAGGGTCTGAATTACAGCAGTACCGAACGTCTGAGGGCTATGAAGTTCCCTTAACGCATATTCAGTCTCTGGATATCCTCAGTGAAATTATCAACCAGATGAATGAGGGTATTCATATTCTCAGAACCTATGTTGAAAACTTGCTGATGGGAGCCGACGAAATCTCTTCCGCTTGTTTTCAAAGGGTTGAGGATTTTGTCTCTTATACTTGGGAGATCTCAGATCGTCTGCTTTATAATAATTTTTTATGCCGTTCAAATCCGCTCTTGCGTAAAACGCTTTTGCGTATGATGGCGACTTGCCAGGGCATTCGCTATTTATTGCAAAGCCAGGAAGGCAATTATAATTTTCAACCCTTTAAAGCGATTCTCAGCCACAAGGGAGATTTGCACTCCTCAGAAATTAATTGTGCAGTGGCTGTCTATACAGGAATTATTGCCCGTCAAATCATTAAAACCTTTCGCTCTCCCAATTCTCTTCAGCAGGGCTTGCAGCTCTTTGAAAAATCCAGAAACAAGCTCGAACGCTGTGCCCAGTCTTTATCGTTGGAAGAAGATCGCTATTTTTTTCTGAAAGAATTGGCGAATTTATACCATGATATTGCCTCTTTGATGCTGACGCATCAAGAGCATCTACCCCATATCATGGAGCAGGCCAATGAATGGATGGGGAAAGCCGCTTTTTATTATGATCAGGTCTTATCCGAACCCAATGCTTTTACTTTGGGTTTGAATCCTCCTCGTCTGCTGCGTTTGCAATCCTTTCGCTTGATGGCCAAGGCCTGGGTCTGTTCAGACCCAGAAACCGTACTTTCTGAATTGAGTCTGATTCAGGGGGTGGACGATCTTTCGGGCACCTATTGGGTCACCATGATGTCACAAGCGATTGTTTGGGGGATTTTGGCCCTGCGTTTTGATGCCCAATTGCCAAAAGCCAAAGAACAAGCCTGGGATGCGCTGCGCAAAGCGAGTTTGGTGACGGGTTTGTCACAGCGCACAGAGCAGGAAATCCAAAATGATTTTGTACTAAAGTCTCTTTTTAGTAACAAAAATATAAAAGTTCAAGCTTAAGTTTAAATCACTGTTTCCTAAATGATGTAATAAGATCATTTGGTAGGAAAGGTGTATTTATTTCGTTATAAAATAGCAATTCCTTTTATTAATATATGATCTAATGTAATAATTTTTGCCCAATTATTGATTCTTGAGGTGTCATTCTGTCATGCAAAAAAATTTGAAAAAAATGTCTTTAAGTTTAAGTTTGAGTGTTTTGTTTTTAACTGCCCAGGCTTGGGCGCTGCCTGCTGCCCAAGCCGCAGATCCCTTGACTGCTGCAGCCCAAGCTGCTTCTGACGAAGAAGAACCCAATTTAGATGATATTGAAGAAACTCCGTCAACAGAAGAGCCGACTCCTGAAGCTTCTTCTGAACCCCAATTGAAATTGCCTGATGAAAAACCAACGGATCCCAATGCTGCATCCATTGATGAAATTGATGAACTTTTGAACAGTGAAATTGCCTCTGGTAAAACAGGGTCTTTTGGGGCACGCTTGAATGAATTGGGCGTATCTACCTATCTTCACGGTTATGCGGTGATTGATGCCAATGCAGAATTAAGTCCGGCGACTTTTGATATGCATTATTTTAATATCTTTGTGGGTGCCAATATCAAAGACCTTTTGATTGCTGAAATTCAGCTTGAAAAAGAGCACGGGGGCGATGACCAACAGATTCGTTTTGGTCAATTGGATATTGTGGCCAGCCCCTTGAGCATTTTCAGAGTGGGTAAATTCCTGGTGCCTATCGGCTCTTTCAATACCTATCTCTATCCTGAATATATCAATAAAATGCCTGACCGCCCCTTTGCCATGCAAGAAGTAATTCCTGTCTCCTGGGGGGATGTCGGTGTTCAGGTCTTTGGGCGTTATGATTTTGGCATTGACCAGAATATTAACTATGCGCTTTATGCCATTAATGGTTTGCATGATGCCACCGAAACCAGTTCTGATTCAGATGATGCCAAACTCAGTTCCGGGTCTTTGCGCAAAATGCGCAATAACCATATAGATAAAAATCTGGACAAGGGTTTGGGCGGACGCGTAGGCGCACGCTTGCTTCCTGGCTTGGATTTGGGTTTCTCTGCCTATACCGGCGCGACCAGCAATGATGGCAAATTGCGCACCAGTATCTTTGATTTTGATTTGAACTATGAAGTGGGTAATTTTGACTTCAAAGGGGAATATGCCATGGCCCTGCAAGGCACAGGCAGTGGCAATATCACCAAACAGGGCTTTTATCTGCAAGGGGCCTATAAGGTCTTTAACTGGCTTGAGCCTGTTCTGCGCTACGACATGATCAATTACAGCAATTCAACGGCAGAGAATAAACAACGCGTATCCGTAGGGGTGAATTTTTATCCCTTTGCAGATACTTGGTCTCTGTTTATGTTGAAAACCGCTTACTCCTATACCCTGCAGGAGAATAACCAGACCCCACATTCTCTGATAGCCCAAGCAGCAATGGGCTTCTAAGGTGGTTCTGCCGCGTGTGTCTTGAATACACGCGGCAGGCCTGTTTTTTTATCAAAAAGGAGTAATTCATGAAAGCAAAAATTAAAACGTATTTTTCAATTTGTCTTGTTTTTATGTTGGTGATGGGGTTTTCTGGGGTCGCAGATGCAGCCTCTTATAAAGTGATTTCTGATAAAACCGGGGTTGTTTTCTTTGCAAAATTGATTCGTTTTGTCAGTACTCTGCAGGGAAAGCCGATCAAGGTCGGTATTGTTTATGATTCCGTAAACTCAAGTTCTGTTTCCTCAATGAAACAAGTCAAAGCGGGTTTAGGCGCCTATGGCTATGAAACTTTCCCTGTGCCCCAGAACGCGGTTGGAAATGCCCCGTCCTATGGCATCAATGTCTTTTATTTTGCAAAAGGTTCTAATGCGGCTGAAGCTGCATGGGTGGCAAATGCCAGCCATATTTTTACCTTTACGACCAATGTGCGTGAAATTCAATCAAAATCTGCTTCGCTCTGTGTGATCAACTACAAGGGCAAGAACCGTATTGTCGCCAGCCAAACGGCTTTGTCTCAACAGGGGCATAGTTTAAGTTCTGGTATTTTGCGTTATGTTTCAATGCTTCCCTAACCTGTCTGTGAATATTTGAAAGTTTTTTTTGAGGTGAGAAAATATGTTTTTTGGCGGTTCTAAACTCAAGCTGAGAATTGAAGAGCTTGAGAAAGAGTTTCAGACTGAGAAGAAGAAAGTTGAAGAACTGTCTTCTGAAAAAGTGGCTTTAAAGGCACAAAAAGATGAAGTCGAAACAGAAATTCAGGCACTCAAACAGAAAGTTTCTCAACTCAATCAACAGCTTGATCAAAGCAAAACAGACAGAGAGTTTCAGTTGAAAACCCATCAGGATCTTCAGCAGAAATACGCTCAACTGCAAAAAACAGTTCAGGAGTTGGAGCTTAAAAATCTTAAATTTTTAGACGCCGACTCAAAGATCAAAAAAGCAGAAGATTCAGCCCAAAAGTATAAAGATGAGCAAGATCGTTTAAGCCTGCGCCTCAAGCAAAGCGAATCTGATTTGCAGGGGGCCCAGGCTGATCTTGAGACTTTGTCTCAAAAACACAAAGAACTTCAGGATCAGTATCAGAAGATCAAGCCTGAATTAGAGAAGTTGAAAAAACTGCATGAAGAAAATCAGCGTTTAAAAGAGGAGGTTCAGAAGCTTAAACAAAAAAGTCTCTCAGACAATTCCACTGTGAAAGCCGCTCCGGCCCCTGTTGAGCCCAAAAGCCCTCAAGGGTTTACAGGAAAGGTTGATGATATCACCCTCTTTGACCTCTTGCAGATGTTGGTGAATGCCCATAAAAATCAGATTGTTAATTTTAAGGACCGCGCAACAGCCAAAGACGGACAAATTTATGTGCGCAATGGTGAAATTATTCACTCAGAGTTTGCGCATTTAAAGGGTTTACAGGCCTTTCTTCTGATCATGTCAAGTAAGCATGGTTCTTTTTCTGTCTCCGCTTGGAAAGAGCCAACAGAAGAGACGATTCAAATGCCTGCAGCCAATTTGTTTATGGAAGTGGCGCGTGTCATGGATGAGCGCGAGGCCTATCTGAATAATTTAGAAGTGCCTGTCGGCTCGATTGAAAATATGTCTGAAGAAGAAGTTTTGGCGGCTGCCAAAAAGATTGAAAACACGATTCAGATAGGAAAATCTTTGGTGAAGTCAGTTGCTGGCAATATTGTCAGTGATGAGCCGATGAAGCAGGCCATTCAAAAAATTCTGGTGGTGGATGATTCCGCTACCATTTTATCGATTATCAAGAAATATTTACTTTCGCAAGGTTATACCACTTCCACCTGCACCTCGGCCAAAGATGGCATTGCCCTGATGCAGAAAGAAGAGTTTGATTTGGTCATTACTGATTTGGATATGCCAGAAATCAATGGGGTGGAGTTTTTCCTGTGGATTAAAGGCAATAAGCCCCAAACCCAGGTGATCATGATGACGGCCTTTGGTTCCGAAGATATTCGTGAATTTGCAAATTCCGTGGGAATTCTTCGCTATTTTGAAAAACCATTGAATATGAAACAAGTCAAACAAGTCTTGGACGAAATCAGTGAAGAGCACAAAGTAGGGGGAGATATTACCAATGTCAGCCTGCTTGATTTTATTCAAATGCTGGTTTTGTCACGCAAACAGAAATTGGTAGAGGTGATTGACCCGATTACCAAAACCAGTGGAAAAATCTATTTGGCCTTTGGTGAAATTGTGCATGCCGAATATCTCGATAAATTAGGTGAAGAGGCTTTTTATCCTTTGATGGCGATGAAAAGTGGACATTTTCAAGAGTTGAGTTGGGAAGAGCCTGCTCAAAAAAGCATTGAAACCAGTCCGATGAGATTGTTTATGGAGGCTGCACGTCGAATTGATCTGGAAGATATGAACTTGAAAAATATGGCCCAGATTGACGATATGTTCCAAAGCACGCTTGCTGAAACGGCTGTTGAGAGCAAGCCTGAGTTGCAAAAAGCAAAAGAGGAACACGATTTTACGATCTATGAAAGTGGCAAGGTCTTAAATATTCAGGTAGGTTCAAGCAAGAAAAACGAAGTGCTTGAAATTTTGAGTGCCTTTACACAAAATCTGAATGAGAGCGCAAAAATGCTTGTGCTCAAAGAACTCACCCTGTCAGTTATCTTTGAGTCTGATTTGGTTTCTGAAATCAATATTGGCCCCCGTTACCCAGGCGCAACGGCCAAAGGCTTGAAAATGGGCGATAGCATGGAAAAGGCTGTTGGCTTATACGGCACGCCCCGCCTCAGTTCGAATCGTGGGGTTATTTGGGACAGCATTTCTGTCTTTTCTCAAGATTCTGAAACGATCAATACGATTCGATTGGCTTGATAATTCAAATGACAGTCGAAACACAGGCCATCTTGTTCAAAAGCAAACATTTTCTCTTTGCGATAGAAGTTGAAAATATTGTTGAAATCACGAGGATTATTAATTTTGAGCCCGTTTCCTCCCATGGCGGATGTGCTCAGGGTTATTTCTACTATCGGCAGGAAACCCTGCCTGTAGTAGATGTTTGCCGTTATTTTAACTTTAATCACGGGCCATTTTTGATTGAGAACCTGATTGCTGTGGTTTCTGGCCCAGAAAATAAAAAAGCGGGTCTTCTCTTGGACGAAGTTCTTGATATTGTCAATCCTTCAGAGTATCCCAGGGTGACCTCTTATCAGATTGCTCCCAAATATTGCCGATATGCGATTGAATTAGATAAAAATAAGATACCTGTTTTGAATATCTCGAATATATATCTTGAGCTTGTTCAAAACTTATCTTCGTCACGTCAAAATGCTTCTTAGTGAACACGTCAAAATGACGAGATCTTTGGAACAACTTTCTGTTCAATTAACCCATGAGTTAAGTCAAACCTATGGTTTGGCCATTGATCAGAAAACAAAAAAATCTGTTTTACGAATTTTGCTTGAGCATCAAATCGATATTCAAACAAAGTCTTATGCAGATCTTTGCCAATGGCTGATCAATGAGATGTCAGTCAATGAAACTTATTTTTTTAGAGATCAGGTTTTAACCCAGTGCTTTATTAAATATTTGCATCAGTGGACGAAATCTGAAAACAGGGATTTAACCATTTGGTCGATGGGATCCTCAAGCGGTGAAGAAGCTTATACCTTTGCCATGTTGCTCGATGATTACGGCGTTTCTTCACTGGCCAATGCAAAGATTCGGATTTTAGGTTTTGATATCAGTACTCGCGTTTTGGAACAGGCAAAGTCAGGTCGTTATCAAGAGTTATCCTTACGGGCCACCAATTCTTATTATCTTGCCAAGTATTTTAAGCGAGAGGGCGAGAGCTACCTTTTAGCGGATCAAATTCGAAATGCTGTGCAATTTTTTCATTTTAATCTTGCCAAAGATATTTTTAATCAGCCATTGATTGACGAGTTGATTGCTAAAAATGGGGTGCCCGATATTATTCTCTGCCGTAATATTTTAATCTATTTTAAAAAAAGGTTGGCATTGAATATTGTTGGCCAGTTTTCTCAAATTCTGCAGCCCGATGGCTATTTTATTACCAGCCCTCAAGAGGCATTTCTCTATCAAATACCACCGTTTTTGTCTCAAAGCAAAGAAACTGCTTTTATTCTTCAAAAATCAGACCCCAGTCTTTGCCTGCCAAAATCACGTTCTCACGAAATCAAAAAAGAAGAACCCGATTTTGTTGCTGTGTCTGAGCCGGTTTGCTTAACAGGATCTTTAGAAAATCAAGCTCCTGAAATTTTACCCAAGCCACAGCATTTGATGTCACAAGAGACAGATTCTGATTTTGAACCTATTTTACGTACCTTGACGGATCAATCCTCGTGGGAAAGAGTGTTCTTACATGAGGCTGTTTTAAAATTTCAAAAACAAGAATATCAACAGGCCGATCAGATTTTGGGGCGGATTATTGAACGGGATCCTACCTGTTACTGTGCCTATTTGGTTCAGGCTTATCTTTCACAAAAGCAAGATTTCTGGGAGAAATCATTTGAGTATATTCGAAAATCAAGATTTGTACGGCCTGATACGGTTTTGGAGCATTATTTACTCAGTCAGTATTTTCTGAACTCTCATAAACATGAGAAAGCTTATCAGTCTGCAAATCGGGCTTTGAGTCTTTACCAAGATTCTGAAATTTCGCCCTTGGAGTTTCAGCTATTAGAGTGGCTTGGAATCAGTCTTTCAGATTTACTGCCAGCTTTTTATCCAGCCCAGAAAAAAGGAGAGACCTTCCATGTCTGAGCGTAATCCCTATATTCTTTTAAAAAATGAAAAAGAAACAGAATTACTGAAATCCCGTACCCAAGCGCTTGCACAGTCCTCTGCCGCGATTGAAGAAGCCTTGATGCGTTTGGGGGCTGTTGAATATTTGATCTTTTGGGCTGGGAGCCACCGCTATGCCCTGGATGTCCGCTTTGCGGGAGAAGTGCATGTAGAAGTGTATTGTGAGCCTTTGCCCTATGTACCGGAACTGATCCGGGGGATTGCCAATATTCGCGGCGAGATCATGGTACTGATCGACTTAAGTTTGCTGATGGGGTTTGAGCCCCAAGCCAAGCGCAGCCAATACAATGTGATTCCTCTCCATTTCAATGGGCGTAAGTTGGGGATCATCGTCGATGAATTTGAAGACCTTTCAAGTATTCCGACCAAACATATTCTAAGTGAGGCTGCTGTTCCCCGGCATATTCAAGGTATGACCATCAGCCAGATTTATATTATTCAAGCCCAGTCGCTTATTTATGATGAAAGAATTTATATTGTTGATTAATTTGCCCCAAAAGAAAGGTATTTAGCGAATGAAATTTAAATTAGCTCAAAAACTAGCCATTATTGGAGCTTGCTTTTGTCTTCCTACAGTTGGGCTCTTGACTTTTTCAGTGACTAAAATGAATGCTGAAACCCAGGCGGCTCAAGAGGAAGTTCGTGGATTGAAATATGTTTCGATTTTAAAAACTGTTTTTGAAAAAATAACCGCGCATAAAACTCTTGTGCAAAAATTAGCCGGTGGTCAACAGGAATTGAGACCTCAAATTATGAACCTGCAAAAAGAATTGTCTCAACTCTTTACTGAAATACAGGAAATCAATAAGACCAACAATAACCGTATCGATTTAGTCAAAGATATTAGCGCTACTGCAGCAAAATGGAATGAACTGAAAAAAGAAGTGCTTGAATTTTCAGTGGAGGGCAGCAATCAAGCGCATCTTGAATTTTTATCAGTACTTAAAAAATTGATTATTGCTGTGGGTGATAGATCAAAATTAATTCAAGACCCAGAGATCGCTTCGTTTTATTTGGTGGATTCAACCTTGAATAAATTGACTTCAAAAGTACAAATGAATGCCCAGGTTACAGAGCTGATTGATAAAATTATCGAAGGCCAAGGACTTTCTGCCGATGATTTGAGCAGTGCCGCTGAGTTGGAAGATTTATTGGGAAATAATAAAAACAAGGGCCAGATTGATACCGACAATACTTCAAAAGTGGCAATTTTCGCTGGTTTATTGAGTACTTCAGCCCGTGATTTGAATTCGGGTTATGAAAAAGTACTTGCTTCTCTTGTCGGAAAAAAAGGGCAAGTTTATCAAGATTTACAGGAAAGTCTCAAAAAAGATCAGGCTTTAACGAATAAGTTTTTGGTCTATATCAATACGAATTTTATTAAACCTAAAAAACCAGTCGTGCGTGTTGATGAATTCAATGCGCTCAGAAAAGAATATCTTCAAGCAGATTTCACATTGTGGGACAGTTCTCAAAGTTTGCTGCAAACGATTTTGCAGGAACGTATTTCAAGCTTGAATCAAAATAAATGGATCAGTATTTTACTGTCCTTGTTATTGACTTTGATTGCGCTTTCTTTGGCTGTTTACATGACCCGTTTGATTCTGGTTGCGATTACGCAGTTAGAGCAGGCTGCCAATAAGGTGGCTGAAGGGGAATTGGATGTTCAGGTTTCGCAAATCTTAACCGGGGATGAACTCGAAAGTCTGAGCAAAGCTTTCAACCAGATGGTTCAGAATATTGCTTCTGCCGATTCACAATTGCGTGAAGGCACGGTGAGCATGGAATTATTAGAAGAGAAAATTGACAGCTTGAATCAGCTCACAGAGCAGATCAACCGTGCAAAAGAGGAGTCAGAGCGTAACAGTTATTATTTGCAGTCTCTGATCAAAACCACTTCTACTTCGATCTATGAAATTAAACAAACTTCAGATTTGGTGGCCGATAATGCCCGAATTGTAAGAGATGTGGCTGAAACCTCGGTGAATATCTCCTCTGAAGGACAGAGTGCTGTTTCCAATTCGATTAACAGCGTTGAAAAAATCAAACAACAAATGGAAACCATTGCCCATACCATTCTCAATTTGAGTAAGCAGACCCAGGCCATTGGCGATATTATTTCCACTGTAAATGATATTGCCAAACAGTCGAAATTGCTGGCATTCAATGCGACCATTGAGGCTTCTAAAGCAAATGAATATGGAAAAGGCTTTTCTGTGGTTGCCAATGAAATTCGTATTCTCTCAGAGGAATCCCGTGAAGCTACTTACCGTATTTCAGAAATTTTGGGTCAGATTCAAGGGCTTACCAATCAGGTCGTGATGCTGGCTGAAGATGGTATGAAACTCTCCGATTCTGGAGTTCAACTTTCACTGACCGCTGGAGAAACGATCGACAAACTGGTCGATTCGATTCGCAACTCTGCTGAAGTGGCCACCCAGATTGCACTTTCTTCTCGCGAGCAAAAAGAGGGCATGGAGCAACTCGAAGATACCATGAGAAGTATCAACCTCAAAATTCCAGATGAGGCTGAAATTTTGAATATGATAGCGACTGCCTAAACCTCAATCATCCAGGAATTAAATTATGAATGATATGGATTTTGAGCTCAGTGTAGATCCTGAAATTTTTGAGATATTTCGTACCAGTGCGCAAGAGCATTTGGAAAAGATTACTGAACATTTGTTTCGACTTGAAAATGACAGTAGTCAACTGACTCAGGTATTAATCGAAATTTATAGAAGTGCCCATACGCTCAAAGGAGATTCCAATTCAGTGGGTTTGACCCAGGTGGGCACGATTGCCCATGGAATGGAATCGTATATCGGCAGCTTACAAAAAGAACAAGATTCTTTTGATGCGGTGAAGTTAAACAAGCTGTTTACGTTTGCCAAAGATATCCGTGAAAGTTTGGCAGAAGAAGAGCGTAAATTGGGGTTGGCGCCTGCACTGATCGATGTGGATGTGGCGGTTCAGGAAGAAACGCCTCCCGAAGATATTTCTGCGGGAATGCCTTCTGATACTTCAAGCAAGGCTCAAAACTGGCTGCGTGTCAATGCCAATAAGCTGGATTTCCTGATTAACCGTACAGGAGAATTGGGAACCTATCGTGCCGTTTATGATACCTATATTGCAACGGTGAAAGAATGGGTCTACGCTTTGCGTCGCAGCCAGGAAGAAAGCCGCTTGAAAATTCTCAAAAATAGAATTGAAACAGAAGCTGCGGATCTCCTTGAGCAGATGCGCCACCACGCGCTTGTTTTTGACTCCTTATTGGATGATTTGAGTATTGAGCTGGCCCAGATTCGCCTGCTTGAATTTAAAACCCTGTTTAATTCTTTGCGTGTAACCGTTAAGAATACTTCTCTTTCGTTGGGGAAGTCGATTCAGTTTGTCACCGTGGGTGAAGATATCAAAGTGGACAGGTTTATTCTCGAAAAATTAAAAGAACCTCTGGATCATATTGTCAGAAATGCTTTGGATCATGGCATTGAAAGTGCTCAAGAACGGCTGCTTCAGAATAAAAATGAAACAGCCAATATTCAGCTGCGTGTGGGCTTGAGCGGGGGAGACCTTTTGATTGAACTTGAAGATGATGGCAAAGGTCTTGATTTTCATAAAATTAGAAACAAAGCGCTGCACTTGAATTTATTTCCTGAAGAAAAAATCATGGCGATGTCTGAACAGGAACTGACCGATTTGCTTTTTGTTCAGGGCTTTTCAACTTCAGAAACCATTACCAATGTCTCAGGACGTGGTATGGGGTTGGATATTGTTAAAAATATCATTGAAAATACCCTTCAGGGTTCTATTTCAATTCGGTCTCAACCCGGACGGGGAACACGTTTTTCGATTCGGGTTTCATTGCAACTTACCAATTTCGAATCAATTTTTATTCAAGTTTCAGATCGTATTTTTGCCGTTCCAAATACTTCGCTTGAGTCGATTGAGGCCTTGAGCTCTCAATTGCTTCTGCGTGGAGAAGAGGGGCAAACCTTTTTTAACTACCGGGATCAATCGGTTCCACTTGAAGATTTAGCGGCTATTTTGGGAATTGAGCGTGTTCGGCCGGTGGTTTACGATCAAGGATATGTCATGATTTTTCAGCGTGAAAGTAAAATTGCGGCTGTGATTATTGATGAAATTCTTGAGAGCCGCCAGATTTTTATGAAGCCTTTGGGGCAACAAATTACCAAGTTAAAAAATGTTTCTGGAGCAACGCTACAGGCAGATGGAAAGCCCGTACTGGTTTTAAATCCGGTTGAAATCATCGATGAGGTATCAGGTTTCTCTAAACTGGTGGTTCATTCTGACGAAGATGCCCAGTTTTCTGTAACGCGTAAGAAGGTCTTGGTGGTGGATGACTCGATTACTACCCGCACGTTGGAAAAAAACATCTTAGAAACCAGTGGTTTTGAAGTGGTGATTGGCACCAATGGGGAAGAGGGCTGTCAATTGCTTGCGCAACATCGTCCTGATATCGTGATTACGGATTGTGAAATGCCGTTGATGGATGGCTATGGCTTTACGCGTTGGATTCGGGCTTCGAAATATAAACATTTGCCTGTGATTATGGTAACCTCTCTTGCCGATGAAGAATTTAAACGCAAGGGGGTGGAAGCTGGGGTGGATGCTTATATTGTCAAAGGTGAATTTAACCAACAAACATTTTTGGAGCGCATCAGTAAGCTTTTGCAGCAGTCCTTAGAATAGCTCCTGTGCTATACTGGCTTTTATTTTGACTTATTTAAGGAATTTAATTGGCATGGGTCCTGCTCTTAAGGTTTTAGTTGTGGATGATTCTCTGGTTGTTCAAAAATCCTTGGGTAAATCTTTAAGTGGTTTGGAAAATCTCGAAGCGATTGATTATGCCTGCAATGGCGTAGAAATGTTGAATAAAATCAGTATTTTTCAGCCAGACGTGGTGATCTGTGACTTAAGAATGCCCTATTTAGATGGAATTGATGCTGTTGCAAAATTGCAGCAGGAACTAAAAAAACCACCGATCCCGATTATTTTTTTCTCAGCAAATTTTGACGATCAGCAAATAGGCTCTAAACTCTCTGGTTATCTTCATTATGATTGGGTGCGTACCGTAAATAAGCCCAAAGGCTTGCATTATGATGGGGTTGCTCAGGAATTGAGAGATTTGTGTCTTACGCTCAGTCAACGTTTTCCCCAACATTATCGAAAATTAGAAGAAAATCAAAAAATTGAAATTATTTGTTTGGGGGCCTCTGCTGGTGGGCCTGATGCATTGTGTGAGTTATTTCATGTCATGGGTAAAGTTTCTTTGCCTATTTTAATTTTGCAGCACAATACGCCTGGTTATAGTCGAAATTTTAAAGAGTGGTTGAAGGGGTGTACCCAGATGCCAATTCAAGTCGTTGAGCAAAGGCAAGACATTCACGCTGGAGTTATTTATTTGCCGCTCGATAACCATCATTTATGGGTCAGCCCTGATCGCAAATTGAATTTACGAAAAAATTCAGAACAGGATCGTTTTTGTCCTTCGATTAATTTAACATTGAGTTCAGTGGCTTCTGCTTATGGGGCTTCTACAATGGGCGTTTTGCTGTCAGGCATGGGAGACGATGGGGTGGAGGGTTTGCGGGATATTTTTAACTATAAGGGTGTCACGATCGTGCAGAACCAGGCCAGTTGCAAGGTATTTGGCATGCCAAAATCGGCTTTGCGGCAAAATATCGTACAAATGACGCTTTCACCTGAAGAAATTGGACTTTGGATTAAACGGATAGCTCAAGTTGATTGAGTTAATTTTTAGCGTCCAGATTCGTTTTTAAGATAATTTCGAATCGATTCTTTTGAAATACTGCAAACCAGATTGAGTTCAATCATTTTCTCTGCCAGTGTACGCAGACTCCACGTTTTTTGACCTTTTGGCGGGGGGCCAGAAGCCAACCGTTTGAGGGTAATCTGAGCTGTTTGATCCAATTTCGGCGGTTGACCACTGCGCGGTTTATCTTTGAGACACAAACCTTCGGAGCAATAACGCTTTTTGATATTGATAATGGCCTGTTCCGACAAGCCCGTTTCTCGGGCTATTGCCTTATTGGATTGTTGATCATCGGCCATTAAAAGCACTTGTGCTCTTCTAAATTCCCGCTTTTTAGTTTCCTTCGGGGATAAGATGAGTTTCTCAAGCTCTTGTTTTTCTTGTGTTTTTAAATGGATGGTATACTGTTGATTTTGTTTCATCAGACGACTTCACTGTTTATTTTCATTTCAGCCTCTTAAAAATTCCAACTTGCTGAAAGATTGAAAGAGGGGGAGGCTTGATCCGATGACAGTTTTAATTCTGCCACCAAAGGGATAGCTTGGGTTCCATCACCATAAAGCCTGATACTGCTGTCCCACTTTGCTTGCCCCCCTTGTGGAATATACCGTGAATATTTACAATCCATAGCAACGCCATCATCGGGGCGTTGGGTAGAATAGCTAACGGTATAGTTCCGATTATTCAGTTGTGGATCAATTTTGCTGCGTTCCTGATCTATTTGAAATTCCCATTTGCTACTGACAGACGAATAGGGCAAATCAGCTTGTGGGGCAGGTGTTTCTGCGCCTGTATTTGGATCGACGGCTGTATCTGTAGTGGGCTCCGGCGAGGCAGGATCGGTGATGGTCAATTTGGCAGAGTAAAGTTCTGCATTATTGACTTTATTGGTGTATGAGAGTGCACCGCTCAGATACGTATTGAAGGTGTGTTTTAAATTGACTTGATTTGATTCTGTTGAATTGACCACACCCGATTGTGAGCTACTGGTTAAGACCTCTCGTGAATGCACGTAGCCCAGCGTGGTGGCTTTGCTGATTTCATAATCTAAGTTTGCATCTGTGCTGGTGGTCGTATTGCGCCCTACGATTGAGTTGCCATTGCTGTCGCAATCCAGAAATGAAGCAACAGTTTGTTTTTGACTGACGCCGACTGAAAGATCTTTCCCCAATTTGGTATTGGCACTGATGTTTTGTTGGGTTTGGGGGAGTGCAAATCCTTCTGTAAGCTGGGTGGGATCAATCCGTTCCTGTCCATAATTGATGCTGGTATCACCATAGGAAACACCTGCGCTCAGGCTTTGTTTATGGGCCTCGAGGGTTTGGTTCTGCTGAATTTCTCCGGAAACAGAAAATGTTTTAGGGTCTGGTGGGGATGCTTGTTCACCTTCAGTTTTGGAGGGGTTCTCAGTTGTCGCTGTGGCTTGACCTTCTGGTGGATCTGGGAGCTTTTCGGTATGGCTGTAATTAAAACCCAAGGTGGTGGTTTGGCTGTCTTTTTCCGTTGCATAGGAGCCATTGAGCTGCAGATCCGGGGAGGCGTGATAAGTGCCTGCTGTTTCGGTGGCTTGGTCGCCATTCTCTAAAAAGCGTTGGGTATGATCGATTGCAAAGAGCTCATTTCCTTCTGCATCCCGTTTGGTCATACCCAATTGAACCGAGACATCTGTTTGGGTATAGCTTGGCTTCTCCGATAAACGACGAACACCTGAAATCAGAGGTGCAGGGGTATCGCTGCTACCTTTTTTCAGTCCCATACTAATTTTTTGACGAAATTCTAAACTGCCTTGGCTGTCTGTTTTTTGGTTGGCCCCGAAATTAAGTTGAGAGGCTTCAAAATCGGCCGAAGTAGGACGTACTCCTTGCCACGTGCCTTGAAGATCTGTTTCTGTGGAATAAACGGGCCCCTTTGATTCTGTACCCAAATCCGGTAGATGAGAGGGCGCATTTTCGGTGTCAGTAGATACTTCTGAAGGACTCCAGGTACTTGAGTTGGAAAGGATACTCCCGCCCTGTTGTCCTTTTGAGACACTGTCAATATCTGTGCGGGTATTGACCAGGTATTGGCTGGTAGAAGAAAAATTGGAAACGTTTGGCATTGTAGAATTACCCTGAATCCTAGTTTTCTTGATTCAAAAGCAAATAATGGCTTCTGGATCTCTCAACCTGAAGTTGCAATTTATCGACCACTGTATTTTGCTGTTCGAGTGCCCAGCGTCCCTGTTCTGTTTCCGCATGCAGGCGCTGCACTTCAAATTTGAGCGTGTTTATTTTTTGTTTCAGTTCTGAAGGGGCATTTTTTCCGGGGTGGATCTGGCTTTGATAATCTGAAAGCAGATCCTGAGCTTGTTCATAGCGGCGGAAGCTGAGCAGATATTTACTTTGAATTTGGCTGAATTTGTCTTGGGCCTGGTGGAGGGATTTTTCGTCTTTGAGCAAGCTTTGCTTGGCCTTTAGTTTGCTCTCTTCTAAAGCTTGTTCTTTGGCTTCGGTTTGCAGGTCTTCTGGTTCGAAGAATTGAATATTCATTTCTTCGGTGTCTATTTTATTGGGGGATTCCAATGATTGTGGCCATTGCAGTGAGACTTGATCCTGGGGAAGTTGGAGATCCAGACTTTGATTGACAAGGCTCTCTTTTGCGGGCATGGCCGTGGGATTGGGGGGCCAGATCTGGTTTTGTAAAGGTTCTGGCGAACGGTTGATATTGGGTAACATGACTGGCTCCTGTCAGTAGCTATATACTTTGATCCTAGCAGTTCAAAAAACCTAAATTGTGTTTAGATTTGTACTTTTGAGAGATTTGATTTGTCTATTCTGAGGCATTTGTCTACAAGGTGATTTGAAAATAGGATATTTGAATACTTTGGTTTAATAGGTGTTGTTTTTTGAGAAAATCGCGATATATTTTGTTGGTGCATTATTTTTAGATTGTTTCAGAAGAAAAGCCCAGAAAATCACTCTTTTGAGTCATCTTCTGGGCGCTTGTTTTGGCCTTGATTTTAGGCGAGGAAGCTGAATTACGCTTTTTGTTTTAAGAGAGCATCGCGAATTTCGGTCAATAAAATCTCTTCGCGGCTGGGTTCTGGGGGCGCTGGAGGAGCAGCGGGTGCTTCTTCCTCTTTCTTTTTCAGGTTGTTGATCATTTTTACCATCACAAAAACGGCGAGGGCCATGAGGGTAAAGTCGAAGACATTTTGGATAAAGTTGCCCACGTTGAGGGTGACAGCTTCAGCCGTTACTTTGCCTGCGGCATCTAAAACGGCTGCTTTAAGCGGAATTTTAATTTCTGTAAATTTAATGCCTCCTGTGATTAAACCCAAGGGAGGCATCAGTACATCTGAAACCAGTGAGGTGGTGATTTTACCGAAGGCACCCCCAATAATGACACCTACAGCCAGATCGATGACATTGCCTTTGACGGCAAACTCTTTAAATTCTTGAATAAACCCCATATGATATCCTTTCGAGTGCGTATTCTTGTGCAGTATATAAAGAGTTTAACGGCGAGGGCCGGGATATCTTTGTAAGAGAAGCGGCGTGGCTCCTTTTGCTGCAATTACGGCTTGGTAAGCTGCGACGCCATCGGTTGGAATACGTTTCAGACTGGCATCGGTTTGGGCTTCAACCTGATACAGCCCAAAGCGGGAATCGAAATCTCCCCATTCATAATTATCCGTGATCGACCAGTGAAAATAGCCGATTACCTGTGCGCCATCCTGAATGGCCCTTTGCATATGGTAGACATGGTGAATGATATGGTCACTTCGTCTCCAGCCATCTGCACGGGGTTGGTTTTGAAAGGTTCCGATTCCATTTTCAGCAATTACAATGGGTTTGTGAAATCTGCGCTGATAATCCATCAAAACATTGTATAAACCTTCAGGGTAAATGGGCATGCGCCAAGTTTCATGTGCGTTCATGATTTGTTCAATTTTATTGAAGCGATAGTAGTAATCAAACGCAACATAATCAAAGCGGCCCAATAAGGCGACTGTGCCATTGTTGCGTGCGGATGTCTCGCTGGCGTAATGAACAGGTTTAAAGATCTGATTGGCATGAATCGCATAGGCAAAATCACCACTTTTGAGTCCGTCAATAAACCAGTCTGAATCAGCAAAGGCTTCAATTGTCCTGGCGTTCATTGGATCTGCTGAAGACGCATAGGATTTGGGTGTTTTTGCAAAAGGATTGTATTGAAATTGGAAGATATTTGCAGAGACCATGGCCTGTGGATTGATGCCGTGAATTCGATCATAGGCTCTGGCATGGGCTTTGAGTACATTCCAGCCTGATCTCAGAAAACCAAGGGGAGAATGGGTCCCGGGTGGGGTTTTCCCAAATAGATGGGCAATGGGTAGCCAGATATTGGGTTCATTAAAGGTGATCCAGAAACGCACATCGTTGCCCATTTCCCGAGCGATGCGATCTACATAGCGCAGATACAATTCGATAGTATCAGGATCTTCCCAGCCTCTCAAACCATCCCGATCGCTGTCCTCTAGAAGCCATTGCGGATAGGTAAAATGTACCAAGGTAACGAGAGGTGTCATACCATGCTTGCGTACGGTTTGAATTAGGCGTTTGTAATGGGCAATCTGATTTTCATCAAACTCTCCGGGTCGGGGTTCGATGCGACTCCATTCCACACTCAGACGGAAGGCATTGACGCCCATTTGCTTTGCGAGCAGAATATCTTCTTCATAGCGGTTATAAAAATCAACGGCTTTCCCACTGCGATGCTTGGTTTTGCCTGCCTGTTCCCAGAAATACCATTGGCTGTTGGTTTCATTGCCTTCAGCTTGATAACCCGCTGAAGAGACGCCCCACATAAAGTTTGAGGGGGTTTGGCGGAATGAGGTTGTTTTGAGGGTATTATTCTGTGCTGCAGGTAGGGCTTGAGGAAGGGGAACAGGGCTGCACGCTGCAAGAAAGATACAAAATGTAACAATATTTAAAAACAGAGGAATTTTTTTGAAATTCTTGGATTTCATGCTGACCATCGCACCAAAAGGGATTATTCTTAATAATATCTTAATTTCATATAAAAGTAAATTCAAAAAAAGCAGATTGAATTGATTTTGAATCCCATTTTGTTGACGCGGAATCCGTTTAAAGTGTGATCTGGGTCTATTGCTCATTCAGGATGTCTTGCCTACAATAGCCTTAGGGTTATTTTCAAAATTCCTTGTATTTACTAATTCAGGAGATCTGTTTTTATTATGAAGATGCGTTTTGCTTGTCTTTTTTTATTGAGCTCTTCGATGCTGATCGTTGGTTGTGACAATACCACCAATAATGCACCTAAAAATGTCGTGACGCAAACGACCAATAGCGCTCCTCAGCAAGTGGTCAACAATACTACAATTATTAATCAGGGTGAAACCCGGTCGGATGAAACCACACGTTCTACTTCTCCTTCTGCTGCCCCTTCTGCTCCTTCTACGGCTCCTGCTGCAACGCCGGCCCCTGCTGCTTCTAACTGTGGCAAGTTAGATATTCGCGATGACGGTTCCTGGCATTTTCCACGGCCAGATAAAACGCCACGTATTTTACAAAGAGGGGAGTATCAACTCTTTCAGGATGGTTCAGCAAAAATCACCAAAGCGGGTGAGCCTGATGTGGGAGCGGTGATTAAACCACCGGGATGCCCCACATCCAATGCTTCGCCGACGCCGACTACACCTGTGGCCAGTCCTGCCTCTTCTGGAACGACGACTCAGCCCACAAACTGCCGTCTGGATATTAAAGCTGATGGTTCCTGGTCTATTCCCCGCCCCCCCAGCGGTACGCCCCGTACCCTGCAAAAGGGAGAATACCAACTCTTTCAAGATGGTTCAGCAAAAATCACCAAAGCGGGTGAGCCTGATTTTGGGCAGATTGTAAAACCACATTGCTGATTTAAGTTTTTTAAAAGCCCTCCGTTTTTACGGAGGGCTTTTTTATGGTCGTTTGAGCTGGCTTTTGAGGCGTATTTAAGCCAAGAATGAAAAAAGATGCACCAAAAACTCAAAGATAACTTGCATGACCTTATAAATTTGTCCAAAGAATATATCCCGTACACCCGGCAAGAAGACCAAGGCAATTAAAATGGCGGGGCCATAGGGTAAGAGCTGATCAAATTGAATTTGCAGCCTGCGGGGCAGAAATCCTCGCAAGACCCCTGCACCATCTAAGGGAGGCAAGGGCACCAAATTAAAGACCATCAGCAGCAAATTGAGTGAAATACTGATGACCAAAGGTTCTTTGATAAAGTCCTGTCCTGTTTTGTTGCCCAGATAGAGCAGAATAATGCTCAGAATAGCCAAAAGCAGATTGGCCAAGGGGCCAGCCGCTGCAATAGCCGGCATTTGCCAGGCGGGGTTGCGCAGATTTCGCGGATCAACGGGCACGGGTTTGGCCCAGCCAAAGCCTACAAAGACAACCATCAGCGCGCCCATCAGATCGAGATGCGCTATCGGGTTGAGTGTGAGTCTGCCTTCACGGGCGGCGGTATCATCTCCAAAAATATGGGCGGCATAGGCATGGGCTGCCTCATGAAATGAAATGGAGATGATGAACAGGGGCAAGAGGATCAGCAGATCCAAAGGGTTTGAGCGAAAAATCATAGTACCTCTTTGAGTTCTTGGGCCCATTTTTGAGCCAGTGCAAATTCTTCTTCTTTTGAATGGACCAGGCCATCCAGTCGAAAATGGTGGAGCTTTTCTAAAATTTCGCGCATCTGGGGGCCTGGTTTGAGTATCGTTTTTAGGTCATGCCCAGAAATTTCAGGCTTGGACAGACGCAGCTCGCCCCAGAAGTATTCTGCGGCTTGTGCCAGTTCGCTTTCGGGAAAACGGGCCAACCAGAACCAAAGGGTGAGATCTGGGATGGGTTTAAGCGTTTGATACACTTGGTGAGGTTTGAGGGTTTTCCAATTCAGTGCCAGCATTTTTTCCGTTTGAACCACGATCGCTTCCCAGGAACGCACTTGGTGCTGATTGAGTTCCAAGTGTGGGATCAGCTCTGCTCTGCGCGGGACGCTCAGGGCTTCTAATAGGAGACAAAGCGGGGCAGCCCATTGGTCATGGGCTTCGGCAAACCAGGGTTCCCACTGTTCCAAACGATTGAGTGCACCGAGTAAATTTTCGTTGAGTCTCAATTCTGGATCCAGGCAACGCAAGACATTCAGCGCTTCCAACGCG
The DNA here is from genome assembly GCA_002783405.1 of bacterium (Candidatus Blackallbacteria) CG13_big_fil_rev_8_21_14_2_50_49_14. NCBI lineage: Bacteria > Candidatus Blackallbacteria > bacterium (Candidatus Blackallbacteria) CG13_big_fil_rev_8_21_14_2_50_49_14. Next base: position 33,787 of record PFGG01000059.1, read on the forward strand.
AGAAGACTGGGAAGTGGATCTGCAAAACTTAAAACTTTGCGGAGCTCTGTTCGGATCCGGGGCGAGAAAAAGCGATCAAAAATACCTGTTTGCATGGTTTCAGAGATCAATTGCGCGGTTTGAGATTCTATTTGAAAACTTAAAGCATGTTGTAAGCGGCAGGCCCGCCAGCAGCGCACAGGGTCTTCTCTGAATTTATTCTCATGCAGGGTGCGCAGGAGGCGATGTTCGAGGTCTTGGTAACCATTGAAATAATCAATCAGTTCTCCAAACTCTCCGGGCAGCAGCGCAATCGCCATGGCATTGATCGTAAAATCTCTGCGTATCAGATCGGCGTGGAGATCACTGAAGCTGACTTTGGGATTCGCGCCAGGATGGGCATAGGTCTCTGTTCGGGCTGTGGCGATGTCCAGGTGAAGGCGCTGATCAAATTTAAGTTTGGCTGTACCGTACTGTTCAAAGATCTGAAGCTGGCCTCCACAGCGTCTTTGCATTTCCTGCCCAAGCGCTTCTGCTCCTCGGTGTTCAACCACCAGGTCGATATCCCAGTCAAACTCACGGTGGGGGAGCAGCAGATCGCGAATACTTCCGCCAATTAAAAAGACGCGCAAATCAAGAGCTGCAGCGCTTTCACCCACATGATGAAGGAGTTCCAAAACTTCTGCAGGAAAATAAGCCTGCATTGAACGAATCAGTTTCATAGCCGTATTTTACCAAAGGAAAAGGGGCCCGGAGGCCCCTTTTAGATTATCTTCGTGTCGGGAATCGGTGCCGGGAGGCTTACATCATGCCGCCCATGCCGCCCATTCCACCCATGCCGCCCATATCCATGCCAGCGCCACCGCCAGCCTTTTTATCGAGCTTTTCAACCACGAGAGCTTCAGTGGTCAGGAGCATGGCTGCAATACTGGCAGCATTCTGAATCGCAGCGCGTGCGACCTTGGCAGGATCCACAATACCGGCTTGGATCATGTTTTCGTAACGACGATCCAGGGCATTGTAGCCGACGCCTTGTTCAGCAGCGCGAACATTCTGAGCGATAACAGCGCCTTCTTCACCGGCATTTTCAGCAATCTGGCGCAGAGGAGCTTCCAGAGCTTTCATGACGATATTGAAGCCGACTTTTTCATCGGAACTCAGGGTTTGTTCATTTTTGATCGCATATTCATTGAGGTGTTTGGCAATCTGCAGCAGGGTGGTACCACCGCCAGCAACAATGCCTTCTTCAACGGCTGCTTTGGTAGCAGACAATGCGTCTTCGATGCGCAGTTTGCGATCTTTCAGTTCGGTTTCAGTGGCTGCACCGACTTGAATCACGGCAACACCGCCAGACAGTTTGGCCAGACGCTCTTGCAGTTTTTCACGATCGAATTCAGAATCGGTTTCTTCGATCTGACGACGGATTTGACCCACGCGTTTTTCAACGGCTTCTTTGTGGTCTCCACCCGCAACCAGAGTGGTTTTGTCTTTGGAGATGCGAACCTGACGGACAAAGCCCAGCATTTCAACGCTGATATTGTCGAGTTTCAGACCCAGATCTTCGCTGATGACTTGGCCACCGGTCAGAATAGCGATGTCTTCGAGCATGGCTTTGCGGCGATCACCGAAGCCAGGAGCTTTGACAGCAACGCTGTTGAGAACACCACGCAGTTTGTTGACCACGAGGGTTGCCATGGCTTCACCTTCAACGTCTTCAGCAATGATCACCAAAGGACGGCCTGAGCGAGCAACCTTTTCTAGAACAGGAACGAGGTCAGCTACAGCGCTGATTTTGCGATCGGTCAGCAAAACATGGGCTTCTTCATAGACGGCTTCCATCTTTTCAGAATCGGTCACCATATAAGCTGAGATATAGCCTTTGTCGAACTGCATGCCTTCAACCACATCCAGTTCAGTAGACATCCCTTTAGATTCTTCAACGGTGATAACGCCATCTTTGCCAACAGCTTCCATGGCTTCTGCAATCAGATTGCCAACGGTCAGATCGTTGCCAGCAGAAATGGTAGCTACTTGACCAATCGCGGTTTTGCCTTCGATGGGGGTAGATACATTGTGAATTTCTTCAACAGCCAGAGCGACTGCTTTTTCGATGCCGCGTTTGACCAGAATGGGGTTTGCACCTGCGGTTACGTTTTTCAGACCTTCGCGGATCATGGCTTGTGCCAGAACAGCAGAGGTGGTGGTTCCGTCACCCGCAACATCGTTGGTTTTGCTACAAACTTCTTTAACCAGTTGGGCACCGGTATTTTCAATCGGATCTTCGAGTTCGATTTCTTTGGCAATCGTGACACCGTCATTGATGATTTGGGGAGCGCCAAATTTCTTTTCGAGTACAACGTTGCGGCCACGGGGTCCGAGGGTTACTTTTACGGTATCGGCCACCGCATTTACACCACGCTCAAGGGCGTGACGTGCATCTTCACTATAAACAATTTGCTTTGCCATCTTAATTTATTCCTCCTGATTATCTTTCAACAATTGCGAGAATATCTTTTTCAGAGATAATCAGATATTCTTCACCCTGAGCTTTGACTTCTGTGCCACCGTACTTAGCGAAAATGACACGGTCACCTTCACGAACTTCCATGGCTGAGCGTTTGCCGTCTTCCAGCAATTTGCCGGGGCCTACAGCCAGAACTTCAGCTTCTTGGGGTTTTTCTTTAGCGGTCTGGGGCAACAAAATGCCACCACTGGTTTTTTCTTCACCTTCGATTACTTTTACCACCACCCGGTCACCCAGGGGCTTCAGAAATGTCTTTGCCATGTGTGTCTAAGACCTCCATTTGAGTTTGGCATATCGGAGAATTTATTCTTTAGCACTCATTAACATAGAGTGCTGATATATGTATTCATGATGATCGATTCTTTCAGGACTGTCAAGAGAATTTTGAGTTCAAAAGCAAAAAAATTATCACTCGCACAGTAAGAGCGCTAATTAAAATTCAAATAAAAAGAGGGGCTGTTGAAAACAGCCCCTCTTCCTGGGTTGGTTTTAGTGGTGTTCGGCGACAACCGCTCCGATATAAGATGCTGTCAACATAGAGAAGATAAAGGCTTGGATAAATCCAACCAAAACTTCCAGGGTCATCATGGGTAAAACGACCACGCTGGTGACGATCAGGGGAGCGGTTAAGAAGAGCAGAATCCCCATCACGATTTCGCCTCCGATGATGTTTCCGAATAAACGGAAAGTCAGTGAAAGAGGACGGGTCAAATCTTCCATCATATTGAGCGGGAAGAGAAACCACATGGGTTGAAAATAATGCTTGAAATGGGCCAGGCCTTTTTTACGAATGCCAAAATACCAATAGGAAATAACAGAGATGACTGCAATAGCGCCATTTGTATTTACATCATTGGTGGGAGAGGCAATTTCAAAACCATGGGGAGTGCCAAAGAGTTCAAGCACGCGCCAGGGCAAAAGACCCAGCCAGTTTGAACAGAGCACAAACAAGAAAATGGTGCCGATCAAAGGCACATAGCGATAGGTGTCTTTGTGAACCTGTGAAGAGACGATGCTGTTCGCCAGATCGACTACAGATTCAAAGAAAACCTGTTTTTTCTCGGGTTTTTTGCTGAGTTTGCGCGTGCCCATAAAGGCCAGCGCAATCAGAATGGCCATGACCAACCAACTGCCCATCAGGGTATCCAAATGGACTTTGGCTGGACCGATCTGAAGATTGTAGTGGCTGGGAGGATGATAAGAAGAACTTGCTTCATGGTGTTCTTCTGCTCCGCCATGTTCTTCTGGGGTGCCATGTTCTGTATTTGAAGCATTATGTGTTTCTTCGGCACTGTGCTCGGTCGTCATGGTGACGCTGCCGTGCTCCGTGTCGGAGGGCTTACCGTGAGTTTCATTACTGCTGTGCTCAGTACTGGAGACAGTGCCTTGCTCCGTGCTGGAGGTGCTGTGTTCTTCTACAGCGCTGTGCTCAGTACTGGAGACAGTGCCGTGCGATTCTTCGGCCTGATGGTGTTCTGTTGCAAATGCAGGCTGCACAACCGTTCTCCTTATATATATTGCTTGATTGGATGTACAGAGTAGTTAAGCTCAAACCTTGAAGCTCAATTTGGTGTAACCAGACAGTCTCAAACGTGTTTGACAGGAGGGTTTTGATTCCAGCGCAAACAAATCGAGGCAGGTACACACTGACTCATGCTCAGGAATTTTAGCATAGGCCAAGAGCCTCCCGCCAGATCATCACGCTTTTGAGATCAGTTCTCTGGGGGAAGGCTGGGATTTAGCTCCAGATATTTGCGTTTGATCTCTTTGAGATCCTGCCAGGCCAGCCATTTGGGAGACCCTTTCTGGCGGGAATCATTGCGTAAGAGATAGGCTGGGTGAAAAGTGGGCATACACCAAATCGCGTTCCAAAAAATCCACTTTCCCCGTGCGCGGGAGATAGATTGATTTTCGCCAAACAGACCTTTTAAGGCGGTTGCTCCTGTCAGGATGATGATTTGGGGTTGAACGAGCTGAATCTGTTGTTCCAGAAATGGGAGACAGGTCTGCATCTCTTGCTGTGTTGGGGTGCGGTTCTGGGGCGGGCGGCATTTGACTACATTGGCGATATAAGTGTCTTGCTGACGATCAAAACCCACCGAGGCAAGCATTTTTGTAAGCAATTGCCCTGCTTTGCCTACAAAGGGCACGCCAGTTTCATCTTCGTGTTGCCCAGGGCCTTCTCCTATCACCATTAAGTGGGCCGCTGGGTTGCCATCCGAAAAGACGGAAAAAGTTCGGCCCTTGTATAGCCCACATTTTTGGCACTGACTACAGGCTTGAGCCAGTACCTGCAGGGCTTGCTCTTTTTCACTCTGTTTTGGGGCGCTGAAATGCGCCCGATCCGAATCTGGATTTTGATTAGAGAATGAATTTTGATGGCTCATCTGATTGATAGATGGTTTTTTATCAAGATATTAATTGTAAAGGCTCTTCAAGATTATATCATGCTGTTCAGAGCTTCTGAAGATTGAATTAAAGGCGCGAATCCCCATTCTGACTTGCTTGGCAGTGGGATATGCTATGCTATAATAGACTTTCATAAAATTCGACCAAATCGGGAAGAGAGAAACTGCCCCATGAGCGATTCTGAGACCCAAATCTGGGAAGATGAAGACACCAATAGCATCATTCAGGAAGACGCCGTCTCTGATGCCCTGTCTTTTCTGGATGATCCAGAAGAAACCCCTTATGACTTCGAAGATGAGGAAGTGCAAGCGGCTTTGGAAGTGGAGCAGGGTATGGATGATGATTATATTCCTGCCATGGATCAGGATGACAGTCTGAATGAAGATTTTCCCGCAGAAGAAGCATCTGATAATTTTGAAATACAGAGTGATCTGTCTTTGGAAGAAGAAGTAATGAATACTGAAACCGAAATGATAGAAGAAGAAGTGCTTGAAGCAGAAAGTTTCGAAGCCTATCCCTCCTATGAAGAAGAACCTGCTGTCGAAGATGCCGCAGCCACGTCTGTCGAAGTTTCAGAACCCGCCCCTGCCGTGCAGGAAGGTGCAGATGATTTTAATCTTGCCACTTTAAATCAGTTGGTGGATGAAATCCGTCAGGAAAGTGAACGTGTTGCCGAAATGAAGTCTTCTGTGGCAAAAGCGTTGAGCCTGATCCAAGAAATGACTGAATCGCTAAAGTCGTGATAGCCCCTTTTGAAGCCATTCTACAAAAGCATCAGGAACTGACAGAGTTATTGTCAGATCCTGATGTGATTCGTGATCAGGAGCGTTTTCGCAAATACGCCAAAGCACATGCCGAGCTTGAAGAAAAAGTGGCGATTTACCATGAATTGGAAAAGGTCAATCAAGACCTTGCCAATACCCAGGAAATGGTACGTGAAGAGCAAGATGCTGATATGAAAGAGCTGATTCAGAGTGAACTGCAAGAGTTGACCGAACGACAGGCTCATTTAGAAAACACACTGCAGTTAATGCTTTTGCCCAAAGACCCCAATGATGAGAAAAACATCATGTTGGAAATTCGTGCGGGAACAGGGGGCGAAGAAGCTGCTTTGTTTGCTGCCGATCTGATGCGGATGTATACCCGTTTTGCAGATCAAAAACGCTGGAAAACCACCATTTTGTCCTTAAATGAAACGGGCTTGAATGGGATTAAAGAAGCGGTTTTGGCCATTGAAGGCGATAGCGTTTACAGCTATTTGAAATATGAGTCTGGGGTGCACCGTGTTCAACGGGTGCCCGATACTGAAGCTTCAGGGCGGATTCACACCTCTGCTGCGACAGTGGCTGTTATGCCTGAGGCTGAAGATATTGATATTGAAATCAATCCTGCGGATTTGCAGATGGATACCTACCGTTCAGGTGGGGCCGGGGGCCAAAACGTCAACAAGGTTGAAACCGCTGTGCGTATTACCCATGTGCCGACAGGTATTGTGGTGGCTTGCCAAGAAGAGCGCTCCCAATTGCAGAACCGCATGAAGGCGATGTTGATGCTCAAGACCAAAATGTTGGATCGCTTGACCCACGAGCAGAACCAAGAGCGTGCAGATGCGCGTAAGTCCCAGGTGGGCAGTGGAGATCGCAGTGAACGTATCCGGACCTATAATTTCCCAGAAAGTCGGGTCACCGATCATCGGATTAAGCTGACCCTGCATAAACTGCCAGAAATTTTAAATGGCGATCTCAATGAAATGATCGATGCCTTGATCACTGCCGATCAGCAGGCCAAGCTTGAGGAACTCACCCAGCAGGATGAAGTGGCTTTGGCCTAACGCTTCGCTGGTTTTAAGTTTTTTCAAAGTAAAAAGGCAATTTTTCACGAATCACGACGGGTGTTTCTATTGGGATTAATTCTGAAAGTTCAGTCACATCCTGATTAAACATGCGAACACAGCCATGTGAGGCTTCTGTGCCGATGCTGTTTGGATTATTGGTGCCATGAAGCGCATATCCCGACCAGTGCCTGCTGGGATAGGCCGATTTTGTATAGATCAACAGACGTCTAACCCCCCAACCTGTATTCGGGTAGGGCATGATTTCTTTTTTTCCCATGATAAAAAGTCCTGTAGGGGTGGGAGTACGTGGGCGACCCGTTGCAATCGGATAGGTTTTCTCAAGAATATCATTCTGTACATAATAAAGCGCAAAATTGTATTTATCGACCAGAACAAAGGTGGCTGCAGGGCGCTCTGAAAGATGGTAGAGGGTCAATTTTTGTTGATTGATAAGAGTCTCTTTGTTTTGGAGTTTTAGAATCAGTTCATTGCTTCCTGTTTCCAGGGCGATAGCGGGTAAAAAGAAAGCCTCACCTGCTTTTATTTTCTTTTGGAGGACAGTTTTTTGATTGAGCATTAGGCTTAGCTCAAAGTTCTCCGATGAAGTTTTTTCTCCCAGCACTGAAATCCAAACACCTTTTAAATTGGAAATGACCTGGTGATTGGCGAGTGCGACAGAGAGCCAGACGTTGGGCGGCTGCTCTGAAAGCGAAATCTGAGTTTCCTGCTTTTGCAGGGGAGTGGAAAAGGCTTGTATTTCATAGTCCGGTTTGAGGGGGAGTGCGAGGGCCGAAAGGTTCAGAAAACTCCAACAGAAAAGGGCAAGGCCAAGACGTTTCATTTTAATAATCCCGGATTAGAATTTGCGTGATCTTTTTGTTGCGTACGTAAAAATCGGTTCCTTTTCGGCCGCCCAGCGTATATTTCAAATAAATGGAACCCCGCTGAATTTTTTTGAGTTGTTTGCCATAGGCTTTCAGCAATTCTGCTTCAGAAGAGCCGACATGGATGCCTTCGGGGGTTTTAAACTCAGGAGTATTGACTTCGAAAATAAAAATATGATGTTTCACATCGCTGTAAACTTGCAGAGGATAACTGTTGTTTTCTTTGTTTTTTGTGCCAAAAAAGAAATAATAAACAATTTGCCCTTCATATTCGGTGTCTTTTCCAGTGAGTGTTGGTTTTGAGCCTAATTTCTTTGTGAGCTCTTGGATTCCTGTTGTATCAGGCATTCCCAGGGCAACATTTGCAATGCTTTTTCCTGGCTGGATCGGGGTGGGCGCAAATGCCAGGGCCGGAAAACTCAGCGCGAAGGTCAGAAACACAAAGGGTATTTTAAATCGCATACAGGAAACTCCTGAAAAACTTAGTCTGTTCAAGCTTCTGGATTCATTATGCCTGATCTTCTTGTCAGAGTCCAAACCAGAGTCTTTCTGGCTTGGACTCTCGCCTGAATTAAGGTAAACTGTTAATGTGAAATACAAGTATCAGCTTGCTATTTCCTTATTTCTCGGCAGAAAATCTAACAGATAATCGTGATACAACAATTCAAAGCTTTGTTTGTAAAAAATACCCCTGTCTTTGTCAGCATGATGGGGGTTTTGGTTGCTTTGATCCTGGTCAGCACCTATTTAACAGGTTCTTTGATTGGACCAGAGGACGCGCTTCAAGATTTTTATTTTAAGACCCGTTTTCGTACCTTTCAACCCCATCCTGATATTGTTTTGGTGGGCATTGACGATAAAACGACTTCCAATCCGAAATATGGCTACCCCCTTCCGCGTACGGAATATGCCGCTTTTCTGAATAAACTTCATGAGCAGGGAGCCAAAGCGATTGGTTTTAATATCCTTTTTGGTACGCCCAGCAAGGACCCCTCGGTAGATCAAAAACTGTTTGATGTCCTTGATAAAAGTAAAGACCACAAAAATATTGTGATGCCTTTTTTCTATGATTATTCTACTGGAAATACCAATACTCCCTTTGCTAAGTTACAAACCTATATTTCAGCCTTGGGGAATGTCTCTACCTATCCTGGAGATGTTACCCATTTTATTGAAGCCCAGGCGATAAATCAAAATGCTGTGCCCAGGCAAGTTCTTTTTCCCATGGGGTTGGAGCTGGCGCGCTTATATTTGGGTTTGCAGAGTACAGATATTCAGATTCATGGCAATGAATTGATTTTAGGCAATTATGCGAAATTCCCGCTTGAGAATAACAATCTGATTCGTTTGCCTTACCAAGGACAATCTGGATTCTTTCCTGTTTATTCTTTCGCAGATGTCATGTCGGGAGAGGCCAAAATTAATTTTCAAGGTAAATTGGTCATCTTGGGTGTTATGGCACCTACCCTGGGCGATGTCACGACCAGCCCATTTGGCGATCAGGCCAGTAAACCCATGTATGGAATTGAAATTCAGGCGCATTTGGCCCAGAGTTTGCTCAATAAACGCCCCCTTCACCACGCGAACTCCATTCTTTTGATCATTTCTCTTTTATTAATCGGTGGGCTTTCTGGCTTGGTTTTGCCGCGTTTTGCCCTTTCGCGTCAGATCATAATGCTCTTGGGCCTGTCGGTTGTATTTTTATTTATTGCAGTTTTACTGTTTAATTTTACCGATTTCCTCTTGGATATTGTGCCTGTCTTTATTTTTTCGGTGGCCATGATCATTGGCGTTACGATCATGATTTGGGTGCGTTCTAGTTTGGCTCTCAGTGAACAGATTCAGGCCATTCAAGAAGATCAGCGCAAAGTTCCCAAGCCCAATTTTAATCAAAAGATTGAACATACCTTGACCACTCTGTTGTATATCAGTCAGGCGGCTTGGGTGAGTTACCGTGAATTGAATCTTGATAAAAAGCAAATGATCTTACGTGAAGTGAAAAGCCGTGACGGCAAGTTCAGCGATGAAGAGCGCCTGGAAATTGACGAAGAGCTGGATGAAAAAGAATTGCCCACCCGTTACGAGCATTTACCACCCTATTATGAAGCGCTTTCTGCTCAGGAAGTTCCTTTACGTGCAGTGCCGATTGATTTTTCCCGTTTGCCTGAGAGCCTTCGTGAGGCCTATACCCAGCATCTTGATTTCAAACGCCGTTATAGCAATCTCAGAGAAAGTCAGTTTGTGCTTTTGCCTTTCTTTGATCCGCACCGTCAGTTGATCGGACTCTTTGAGATTTTCTATCCTGTTCATCTTGAAATGGATGAACTTTCAGGACAGTTGCTTGAAAATGTGCATCAAGCGGCCACCACGACTTTGCTGCAAACCTTTACCAAAGAGGGACCGGCCCGTGATTTGATTCCTGGCTTTGAAGAAAGAATCGAAGCCTTGCGCCAATTGCGCAAAAAAGCAGATGATGAAGCTTTGTTCTTTGAAACGGTTTTGCAAAGTACCACCAACCCCGTTGTGGTTTGCAATCAATTGGGCGAAATTAATTTCTACAATGAAAATTTTGTGCATACCTTGCGCCTGTCTGAGGAAGAAAATTTAACCCATGCCAATATTATTCAGCTTTTGGGACGTGTTTTCCATATGCAATCCCAGCAATGGCAAGATATTTGGCAGACAACTGTATTCAGACGCAAGCAAAAAGAAGTTCAGGTCACCACCGAGTGGGGGGTCTACCATTTGTCGCTTACGCCTGTTGTGGACAAGCGCGCAGAGGTAACCGGGGTGGTGATGGTCTTGACGGATGTTACCAAACTGCATCGCCAGGCCAATTTCGATAAGCTGACAGGTTTATACAACCGGCGTTATTTCGATGAGCTTTTGCTCAAAGAGTTTCAACGTACCCAGCGCAACCCTGACAAGCCGTTCTCTATTCTTTTAATGGATATTGACCATTTTAAAAGCTTCAATGATACCTATGGTCACCAGGTTGGCGATCAGGTTCTTGCAAGTTTTGGTCAGGTTTTGTCCAAAACAGTGCGACGAACGGATATGCCTGTGCGTTATGGGGGTGAAGAAATGGTCGTGATTTTGCCTGACACGAAATTAGAGCAGGCGGCAATCGCAGGTGAAAAAATTCGCAAGGTTGTAGAATCCATGCAGCTTTATGATTTGGAAGGCAATCCCATTCGTCAGATTACAACCAGTATTGGGGTTGCTCAATACAGTCCACGCGATCAAAAACCTGAAGATCTGGTTCGACGGGCAGATGATGCTTTGTATAAATGCAAAGGTGCGGGCCGGAATTGTATTCATCTGCATCGGGACAGCCAGGGCATTGTGAAATACCATCCGGGTCAGGTATCTTCCCCCGCAAATTAGTCTCCATTGTCTGGCTGTCTTTTGCTGGATTTCCAGAAAGATCTGAACTGCTTGTTTCTTTATGGGAGAGGTTTCAGGGGCTTGAAAAAGCTGTTGGCAGCAGGTCATTCTCTTTAATTTTTGTCAGTGAGACCTGAAATTGAGAAGGTTTCTACCCTGAAGATAAAGCCATTTTTAAGCGTCCAGATTTCGTAGTCATTGCGAACATCTCCCACCTGATCCATATTGAGATCGCCGGAGACTCCCTGGTAATCAATATCTTCTCCTTTGGCCAAGAGTGCGAGCGCCTGTTTTAGCCCTTCTTGCCCTGGCCGGATCTGGGTGCCGGGCGGACTGGCAACTTCCCGAATCGCCTGTCTTAAATCATGGGTTGAAGAAAAATGAGTGCGTTGTATGGCCAGGGCCGCCAATAGGACGGAGTCGTAAGTATTGCCGGCAAAGGAAACAGGAAAATCGCCATACTCTGCGATATAGGCATCCTGAAAAAACTGAAAATCGCCCTGTTGAGAAGATGCTGAAGGAATGGTTCCTATTGAAGTGTCTAATTTTTCAGGGTGTTCGACCCCTTGAACGATTTCTGAAGCTTTCAAGCCATCAGAAAAAAACCATTTGATATCTGGGGCGAGACCGCTGGACATCCAGGCATTGAAGATCGCCGGTGCTTCACCAGGATAGCCGATAAAACAAACAGCCTCTACGGGTTGCTTGAACAGGGCTTTAATTTCTTCAAGATAGCTTGTTTTGATGGCTTCGGGATAGGCTATTTCATTGAGAACTTCGGCGCCATTTTTTTTGAGGCCTTTTTTAATCACCTGATTTAAAGATTGGCCATAGGCATTATCAATATAGAGAGTGGCTATTTTTTTAAAGCCAAAATCATGTATTTTAGAAACTAAAATTTGTCCTTGGAAAGCATCTGAGGGCACGGTTCTAAAAAAATAATCTTCATCCTCCAGGCTGCTGAAGATCGCTGAGGTCGAAGCCGGGGAGATCATGGGGATTTTTTTTTCTTTTACAATATCGAGAACCTGGCGACTTTCCTGGCTGCTGGAGGGGCCAATCAAAGCTTGAATTTTGGGGTTTTGATCAAGCAAATCTTTGACGCGTTGAGCGGCCAATGTGCCGTTGGTTGCAGAATCAATATGAAAAAGTTTGACCGGCATATTGTGAATGCCTCCAGCCAGATTTAAATGCTGCATCGCCAGATCTGCTGCTTTGCGGCGCGAGGGGCCTTTTGCCGAAAGAGAGCCTGTTATGGGCATGGCAACCCCCAATTGTACGCTGGGCGACTCTTGTGGACTTGTGCCTGGCATTTGGCAGGAAAAACTCAAAAAACTCAGGGCGAGCATGATTGCTCGCCCGGAATTTCGAAAAACTGTTTTCACAGAATCAGACTAATAGACGTCAATCCGAATCTGATCTTTCAGGGTCGGATTGTCTACAGAAATGGCTTCCAAAACTGTACTGCCAGATTTAACGCCTAAGACAGTGCCATCTGCCAAGACATTCAAAATATCACCTTGAAGGGTACGCCATTGTACCGCTTGGGTTTTTTCTTGATTGGCGTAGGTCGTTGTGGCTGATAGTTGAAGTGTTTCACCTTTTTTCAGCTTTAACTGGCGTACTTCACTGTCTACACGAATAGAGGCAGGCTCAGAATAGGCAGGAATGCTATCTACATATTCATTGACAATGGCTTGCAACTGAGATTCACTCAGCTCGTTTTTATAGCGTTTTTGCAAAGCATCAGAAACTTTTTCAAGATCTTTCAGGCTTTTGTTCAAATAAGCCAGATTGACTTTTTTATTGCGAGCTTGAGCAGCTTGTTTTACCAAGTCGACAGCGGTTGAGCCTAAATCCAGATCTGAAGCGGCTGTTTGGCCAGCCTCTCCTGTTTGCAGGGTTGAACGCAAACTCAGGAGGGGGTGTTTGGCTTCTACTGTATAGGTTTTGTTGGGCGCTACCTTGGGCATGACATAGCTGGCCACGAAATAAGGTTGACCGTTGATATATTGCAGAACCGTATTGTTGACAAAGGCCTGCTGACCTAATTCTGGAATGACCAGACGGAAATTATCACGGAAAAACTCAGCCCAGAATCCAACCGCCAAGCCAGAGGATTTTACAGAGCGAATTCCAAATACGGATTGTGCGGGTAAAACTCCCAATGGTGGAGCGGTAATGCCCTGGGGGGGAGCCGTAATCCCTTGCGGTGGAGCGGTAATGCCTTGGGGCGGAGCTGTAATACCCTGAGGGGGAGCGGTGATTGAGCTCAGATCAGAGGGTGAGAGTACCAAGCCAGCAGGAATTTTCAATTGGCCGGTAACGCTTGCATTGCCCAAAGAGGGTTTAATCGCATAGCCTGGGACACTTTGAACCTCAATGGGAACCAGAGAGGCTGTTGCAGCGGTTTGAGTACCAGATATATTAACGGTAGAGGGGGCCTGTGAGCTTGAGCTACAAGAAGCCAGTAATGAAACCGTTACTGTGGCAAGAACCGATTTCGCAAATTTGTTTTTCACGTATATTTACCCATATTACGAAGAGTGTCTGTATTATAACATGACGTTTTGCAATTTCAATCTCTCTCCCAGATCTAATTTTTCAGAGCCTGATTAATTTCTAAGCCTCTCTTTATTACTTTATGGTTTAAATAGCGTTTTTCTCATCTCATTCCTCTTTTAGGGCGAATTGTGCCCGATGGGCATTGGGAGTATCATTCTAGAATGCGTTTCAGTCTTCGCTGATATCTTGGGTTAGAATAGTGCAATCCTAATCCTGGTTTTGTGGAGGTATTCAGATGCCGAAAGTTGATCAACATACACAAGTGGTTGGGTTGATGGGCTATCCCCTTTCGCATAGTTTTTCGCCCGCCATGCACAATGCAGCTTTTGAAGCCTTGAAACTGAATTATGTTTATATTCCCATGCCTGTTCCTCCAGGACGTTTAAGTGAAGCTGTTCAAGGGTTGCGCGCCTTAAATTTTGTGGGAGCCAATGTTACGATTCCTCACAAAGAAGAAATTATTCCTTTTCTGGACTATGTGACAGAAGAGGCCCAATTGGCAGGGGCTGTGAATACGCTTTTCTGGACAGAAGACAGCTATTTGGTGGGGGACAACACGGACGTCGAAGGTTTTCGGCGCACCCTGCAGGAATGGAAGATTGATCTGCAGGGCAGAACGGGAGCCATTATTGGTTCTGGGGGGGCTGCTCGTGCCGTGGCGATTGCCCTGGCCCGTTCTGGCGTGAAAGAAATTATTTTTTGGGCCCGTCGTTATGAAGCTGTACAGCGGGTGATTGAAGACCTTCAGCCTCTTTTTCCAGATTTGGTCTGGAGTTCTCATACCAAATCAACCCCTGTCTGGGCTGACGACCTGACACGTACTTCTTTGCTGGTCAATGCCTCACCTGTGGGCATGTTTCCCCATGTTCAAGATTCACCGCTCAGCCGATCCATGTTGGGAATGCTGCCAGAACAGGCCCATGTCTATGATTTGGTTTATAACCCGCAAGAGACGCTTTTGCTTAAAACTGCCCGAGAATTGGGTTCGCTCCAGACCCATTCCGGCGTAGATATGCTGGTTTTTCAAGGGGCTGTTGCCTTTGAACGTTGGACAGGCCAGGTCCCGCCCGTGGCATTGATGCGAAATATTATCCTGGAGCGTTTAAGTCTGGCTTCTGATTAAAGTTCAACCCAGTTTACTCCCCGTTGCAAAATATGACATAAATTTTGCTTGATTATTAAATATATGTAAATTAAGAAAATTATTTACGTATTGGTGATAAATATATTTCTATTGAAATTAAATTCCGGTAAAATGAGCATTATTAAATGAGGTTATATTGAGAGACCTCGACCTAATTTCAAGGGAACGCTCAAATATAAGGAGATGTATCCAATGTCTAAAGATTTCTCACAAACAGAAAAGGATTTGCGTTTGTTTTCTGAAATGTCCAGTCAGGGCCATGAACAAGTGGTTCATTTTTATGACGAATCCGTGGGGTTAAAAGCCATTATTGCCATTCACAGTACTGTGCTTGGGCCTGCTTTGGGAGGAACCCGCATGTGGCCTTATGAGTCAGAAGCCGATGCGCTTAAAGATGTGCTGCGCTTATCACGCGGCATGACCTATAAAGCAGCTGTAACAGGCCTCAATCTGGGGGGCGGCAAAGCCGTTATCATTGCTGATCCTAAAAAAGATAAAAGTGAAGCGCTGTTCCGTACCTTTGGCCGCTTTGTTGAAAGTTTGGGCGGTCGATATATTACTGCCGAAGATGTGGGTATCAATGTCAATGATATGGAATATGTTCGCACTGAAACGCGCCATGTAACGGGCTTGTCGCGTGCTATGGGTGGAAGTGGTGATCCTTCTCCCATTACCGCTCAGGGTGTCTACCAGGGAATGCGTGCCTGTGTGGAAGAACTTTATGGCAGTGATTCTCTGAAGGGAAAACGTGTCATGATTCAGGGCTTGGGGCATGTGGGCACTTCACTGGCTGAGCTTTTGGCCCAGGAAAAAGCGGAATTGATTCTTACAGATTTGGATATGGGGTATACCGAAGAAGTTGCTGCAAGATTGGGTGGAAAAGCCGTCGCTCCGGATGAGGTTTTCTCGATTGAAGGCGATATTTATTCTCCTGCAGCCTTGGGGGGCGTGATCAATGACCGCTCCCTTGAGCAGTTTGGTTATAAAATTATTGCCGGTTCAGCGAATAATCAGCTTGAAGACGAAATTCGCCATGGCTTGATGCTGAAAGAGAAAGGCATTCTTTATGCCCCTGATTATGTCATCAACGCAGGGGGGCTGATCAATGTCTGGAACGAACTGCAAGGCTATAATAAACGCAAGGTTTCAAAAGAAGTACAAGGCATTTATACGGCTTTAAAGCAAATTTTTCAAATTGCAAATAAAGAACATCTTCCTACCAATTTGGCCTCAAATCGTTTGGCTGAACGTCGGATTGAGCAACTTTCAAAACTGAGTCGGATTCATATTCCTGCTTCCTGTAGATCCTGCTGATTTTGCTACGTGTCAGTGTATTCGAAGCTTCAGATACGGTTTTAATAACCCGTCAACGATCCCGGCCTAAAGGCCAGAGCTTGTAACTAACCAAAGGAGATGTTCCCTTGAGTTGCTACAATAGGCTGGTTGAAGCACGAAGTGCGGATCGCACCGCGAGACAGCCCTTTAAATTGCAAATAATTGGCGCGAATATTAATCGCAGCATTGTGGTCTGCGTGGCAAGTGAATTTGCACACACGGCACTTAAACACAGACTGTTCAGGGCGATTGGAGCGGGAAACATGTTTGCACTGAGAACACTTTTGCGAGGTGTAACGGGGGTCAACAAAAACAACACT